>JAQUUD010000011.1 GCA_028694075.1 Clostridia bacterium | reverse complement strand
ATTGTGACTGGCATTATCGGACTAATTTCAAACGATGCCACAATTTCTCAAGTTTGTTTGTCTATTTCAATAGGAACATTTTGCTCTGCCACCTTAATACTTTTTGCATTGCCACCAATTCTTGCTTGTTTTGATAAGTTTATTACAAAGAAAAAAGACATCAAATACGAAAAAAAGTAATAAGTTTAATAAAACTAAAAAGCGTTTAAAAAAAACTTCGAGTGACACATTATAAAATTGTTTTTCTTATAAAATAATAAAACGATATACCATAAAAAAATATTTCTATTGAGTTGGAAATATGACAAAATTTTTTACGAAGTCACTCTTGTTTACTTTCTTGTTTCCAAAGAAAAGTTAAAAATATTAAAGTTAAAAAAATCGAAAATATAGCAAGAAGACCAAGTTCAGACTGCCAAAATGATATAATATATCCTAAACCACGGCATATGGAAAACCACACAAACGGATTTAGGCTATATTAAAATGAGTTTGCAACACATTCAGAAAAAAATGTCTATTAAAATGTTTAAACTTGTGCTATTTTGGTAATTGTAATATTAGTTGAAGTTATAACTCCAGTACCCAAACCATTAACAAATTGTAATGTTGTACCGGCTTCTGTAACCAAAATAATTGCGGTGAACGCTTTATTTTCTGTTCCGGCAGATAATGTGTAAGTAGTTATTTGTGGGCCACCCGTATCAGTTTGCACTGTTGTTATTTGTATTATATCGGCATTAAGGAATAAGTTAATTAAATAATATCCGGTTTCTGCAAATGTGAAATCAGTGTTTGGTGCAGGCAATGTTATATCTCTATTAAGAACTGTTATCGCAAATGGTATTGCTGTTCCGACAGGAACGGTTACGGCAGTAATATTTCTTGAAAATATGAAAGCGTCATCTAATAACCCCGCAGGTCCAGTTGCACCTGTTGCTCCAGTTGCACCAGTAGCGCCAGTTGCGCCAGTTGCGCCTCTTGGCCCACGAGGTCCTAAACAACACACAGGTTCGCAAATATTAAAACATGGTGCATTATGGCACGGATTAAAGTTGTTATGGCGTAAAGAATAATCATCATTATTATAACAAGACATATCTATCTCCTATTATATTTACATAGTTTAAATTTTAAGTCAAAATTTTTCAACTTAACTATGTATTAAAAATTTATTTATTTAACTTAAAAAATTTAAGTAGTAAATGAAATTTGTGTTCATTTCATTTTATTAAAAATAATTAACTTTTGTTAATCAAGCACAATAAATTCATTTTTTGAAAAATTTTATTTAACAAAATATGCAAAAATTCATATATATTTTGTATGAATATAGTTTCAAGTTATCCGATGGCAAGTGCCACAACTTTTAAGTGCGGGGGCATTGCAAAATGGTTTGTTTGCCCTGATGATTTGTTTGAATTTGCTAGCCTTTTAAAACTGCATCAAGGAAAAAAATATTTTATTTTAGGGAACGGGAGTAACACACTTTGCCCAGATAAGGGGTATGATGGGCTGGTTATATGCACAAAAAACCTAAACCGAATTAAACACAATGAAACATCTGTTGTTTGCGAAAGCGGTGTTGATTTGTTTAATCTTAATTCATATCTTGCTGAAAATAATTTGGGGGGATTAGAATGGAGTTACGGGATTCCTGGCACAATCGGCGGGGCAACATTTATGAATTCCGGAGCATTTGGTTCTAGTATGTCTGATTTTATTGAAAAAGTTGCAATTTTTGATGATAATAAGATAAAACTGCTTTATAAAAATGAAATAAATTTTTCATATCGCAAATCTTCACTTCAAGGACTTCCAATTTTCAAAGTGTGGTTAAATCTTAAAAAAAGTGATAAAGAGAATATTATAAAACAACAAAATTTGGTTTTTGAAGAACGAAAACTTAAACAACCTTTAACTTATCCAAGTGCGGGAAGTGTTTTTAAAAGAACCGAAAATATAATTCCAGCAAAAATAATTGACAAACTAGGGCTAAAAGGTGTTAAAATAGGCGGAGCGGAAATTTCGAAAAAGCATAGCGGTTTTATTGTTAACAGTGGTGGAGCAACATCAACAGATGTTTTAAATTTAATTAAACTTATTCAAGAAGCAGTGCTTGGCAAAGAAAATATCCGGCTCGAACAAGAAATTATTATTATGGAGTAATTATGATTACCGGAGATTATCATACGCACACAATTTATAGCCACGGCAAAGGAACAATACTTGAGAATGCACAGGAAGCAAAAAAAATAGGACTGAAACAACTCGCCATAACCGACCATAGTTTCAGCCATTCTTTTGTTGCAGTAAAACGGGACAAACTTGATGAAATGAGGGAAAAAATCAACGAAGCCGAAAAGATAACTGGCTTAAAAATTTATTTGGGCATTGAAGCCAACTTTGTTTCAACAAACGGTGATGTTGATGTGAATGAAGATGACCTCGCAAAACTGGACATTTTGCTTGTCGGATTTCACAGATTTGTTAAAAGTTCATTAAAGGACAAGTTTCTGTTTTTTTTACCAAATATGATTTTTGGCAAAAAATCATCAAAATCCCTAAAAAAAAGAAACACTGAAACTCTTATTAAAGCACTTGAAAAATATCCGATTGACATACTTGTTCACCCGACCTATAAAATGCACTTTGATATAAAAAAAGTTGCAAAAAAATTAAAAGAAACAAATACTTTGATTGAACTTAACACCACAAAATTGTGCTTAACTCAAAAAGCAGTGAAAATATTGATTGATGAAGGAGTTAATTTTATTATTAATTCCGATGCACACATACCAGCGAATGTTGGCAAAGTTCAACCAGCAATTGATTTTGCAGAAAAATTTAATATTCCAAAAGAGCGAATTGTTAATTTAAACAAAACCCCAATCTTTAAAAAATTCAAAAAAACCAACTAAAATAAAAAACGCAATGTTTACTTTGCATCAAATTTATGCTAAAATAATATTGCCAAATTAATTAATAAATAAATAAAAATTAATTAATAATTTATTATTTAATATTTTTAATGCAATTAATTATTATTTAATGTGTATTAATTATTTAAATATGAATTAATTAATATTATTAAATGTTTTTTAATAATATTTTTAATGTGATTTAAATCATTATAAATAATATTAATTCTTAAGTTTTAATTTATAAATACAGGCTAAATTTAATACTATTTAAAAAAATTCATTGAAATTATTTGGGAAAATTTGGAAGAATGTCAGAGCGGTCTAATGTGCATGTCTCGAAAACATGTGTGGATAACACCACCGGCGGTTCGAATCCGCCTTCTTCCGCCACGATGGCTAGTTAATAATTATATGATAAAAAAATAAAGAAATTAATTAGATAATATTTTAAAAATTAAAAATTTAGCAAAAATATTAATACATTCATTTCAAGATTTTAATATAACTCGGATTTGCTTTGATAAACTTGCTTCCCTGCAACCAAATTTAGCGGAAATTAAAATTAAATATTACTTTAAAACTTTTTGCCTTTTTTGCTTTATCAACAAAATAATCAAAATTGTTAAGCCGGTTACAAACATTAGCCCTGCAATAATTTTGGAAACTGGCAAACCCGCAACAGTCAAAATATATTCATCTTGTCTTAAATTTTCCATTAAAAATCTTACTAAACCATAAAACATTAAATAGGCTGATAAAACATAGCCCTTTTTATTTTTTAATTTAAATAACAAAAAGATTAATAAAGCGAAACCTATCAAATTTAATATGCTCTCATAAAAAAACAATGCTTGAAACCACTCACCATTAACAAAAACTGCAAAAGGAAACCATTGCCAAGCAGAATTTGTGACTAATTGCCCGTAAACTTCTTGATTAAAAAAATTGCCCCAACGACCTATTGCTTGACCTAAAATTAGTAAGGGTGCTAAAACATCTGCAATTTCTAAAAAATTAACTTTTTTAATCAAACAATATATAGATAAACCGATTGTTCCACCAATTATAGCGCCTAATATACTAAGCCCACCATCTCTAAATGCAAAAAATTCTAAAAAATTAACATTGTCATCAAATATAATATAAAATATTCTTGCAAAAATAATTGCCAAAGGAACTAATGAAACCACCAATTCAAAAGGCAGATTTTTTGATAAGTTTTTTTTCTTGCAAATAAAAAACAGAATGATAAGATCTATTATTAAAGCCGAAGCAATAAAAACTGAGTACCAATAAATTTCGTATCCAAATATAGTAAAAAACACTCTATCCATAAATAATAGATTCATATAATAATAATATAACTATTCATACCTTAAGTCAATCTAATTTAAAAAACATTAATCTTGATCTTGAACATAAATGTTGTGATTTTTTAAAGCTAATTCAGCCTTGTGAAGTTCTGCTCCCAAATAAATTGCATGTGCCACATCAGTTATATAACCGCAAATTTGCTCTCTTATTTGCCCTCCATTTCTGCCTTTAAATTCTTGAAGGAAACTTCCTTCGGCATCAAGATGCTTTACAACTATTTCATTATTAATCGCTTCAATAACAAAATTTCCTCTTGTGTCAATTTCACACTCTAATTTTGGCTTATATTTTTCGAGCAATTTTTGTGCATCAAGAAAATCACGCTCATAAATATGTGCTGAACAAGAGATGATTGTCAGTTTGCCTGTTTTTAATTCAAGCGCAGTTGCTATTTCTTTTTGAATTTTTAAAAGCCCATAAGCATTCAGTGGCCACGCTCGAAACATATCATTTGAACGAAAATAAGCAGTGACATAAAGGAAGTCGCCTTGAATAAGAGCCTGCACCAAATCAAGGCACGGCGATTTTTCACTTTTACAATCTTTTTTTACATTCCAAGTGAAAGCAATTGCTCTTCTGGAAAAATTTTGAGTTTTTAGTTCATCAATAATCAATTGAATTTGATTTTTTCCGTCGTGATTTCTAAGCCTGTTCCCATATGTATATTCCACACCCTCAAAAGTGCAATCGGTCATCATTTGCGGATAATAATTAATCAAGTCTTTTTTGCTAAAATGAAGATACGGGGCAAGGCAAGGATTATCCGGGTCATCATTATTAACAACAGTGATAATATTAACGAGTTCTCTTTGCTTTTCTCCATAAGCACTCATTTTCTCAAAACCAAATTTGGAAATTCTGTCCAAAATTTTTAGCCATACAACAGGCACTGTGGTGCCTTCAAGTCTAAATCCCACCTTTTCCGAAGGTAAATCACTCGAGCCTTTGCCTTTTGCAATATGCCCAGCAAAATCAACCGGCTTTTCTGTCCACTTTTCAGAAAAGTCTGATGATTTTAAATTATTTAAAGCCGTGTTTAATTCTGACTCTGCAACAAATAAAAAATGTTTGCCAAAATAATCAATGAATTCCTTAAGTTTATCTTTAGAAATCTCTTCGTGAATATAATTCTTTTCTTCACCTTTTAGAAAACTTTCAAATTCACTTAAACTTTGAGATAAATCTTTTCCCGTTATAATTATGTAATTAATTTTAGGATTAAGAAAAATATTTCTGATAATATAATTTATTCCTTCCTTAGAATACAGTTGTCCGATTACAGCCACTTTTTTTCTGCATTCTTCAGAAGGCATTTTAAAAATATCTTCTTTTTTTGTCCAACCTGTGACAACGGCAATGTTTCCCGTGCTAACAATCAATTGATTGGCATAATATTTTGGCCAGTTACTTTTCTCTTGTTCCATAAATCTATTTTATAATGAATTTTTATATTAGTCAATTATTTTCATAAATAAAACAATTAAGAAGCAAAAATCAATTGGTTATTAATTTTCGTTCTTAATTGACTAGCACTAGCAAGCATTGCTTGCTGGCGCTATAGGGGTATACATTTTTTTATCGTTTACATATGATGAATTAAAAAGGGAATGATTATAATGATTTTAATAAAAAACACAGCCGACTAAAAAACTGTGTTTTTTTGGCTATTAAGTTTATGGCGGAAATTGGAAACGCTATCTGCTAACTGCCATGGCCTTGCTGTTTGTGGTTGCATATATCCATAATTCTTCGCCAGTAAAATCAAATTATAATTTATTTGTTAAAATTATTACGATTTCATTAAGCCGGTTTTAAACAAATTTGTTACTTATAGTGTTTTTAATTTAAATGGGTTATTTAATATTTGGCAAATCATTTGGTTGCTTTTTTGTTTTAACTGCCCAATATAAATACGGAGTAGCAAATAATGTATAAATAATTTTTACAATATATGTTGCTAATAAGATTTCCAAAATTGTGGCAAATGAAAACACGCCAATGAATGCAATTGAAATGAAAATAACAGAATCTATTAATTGAGCAACCAAACCACTAATATTACTGCTTAAATATAATTTTTTATATTTTTCTTTGATTTTCGTATACAATTTTATTTTAATAAATGCTGATATAATATAAGCAACCAAACTTCCTAAAAATATTCTAGGAATTAATGCAAATACAGTTGTGATTGCATCACTTGCAGGACTTGCAACTGGAATAAAGCATAAGAATAAAGATGTAAGTAAAGTAAAAATTAATATTACAATCGAGTCAGTAATTACTGACTTTAATGCAATCTTTTCCCCATATTTTTCAATTAAAATATCTTTAACTAAAAATATAGTTCCATATAATAGGGTGCCTAACGCAATCGCATAACCGGCAAGTTCAACACTTTCAATTGCAAAAATATTCACTATAATTAAATACAATGCAGAGACAAGAAATAATCCTAATTTACCAAGAAACTTATAAGATAATACAACAATTGCATAACTTACAACTAAACAAATAATAAAAAACAATATATTCATAATAATTTTTCCTTTTTAATTAATTAAATTTAACATAAAACTCTTATATCAATCGGTTATTATGTTTTAATATAAAAACATTAATAACGCAATAAGTTCAATCATTAAGATGCGACTATATCAAAATATTCCACACAAGCACCAATATATTGAGATCCCGCTTTTAAATATAAATACATATAATCGCCTTGATATAAACCGTTGTTATTGTCTGGTTCATTTAAAATAGTTTGAATTGAAGGTGCATCATTAATATATCCTAGTCCACCAGCAGAACTTTGTAAAATTGGAGCACCTGCTGTAATTAAGTCTGCCAAATAAGGATTTGAGTTCAATGCGCCCATATCTAATGCGGTGTCGTTAATTTCTTCGCCATTATCAATTGTTGTTGCTCCTTGCAAAGGATCTTCGAAAGTTAGTGTGTTATCACCGTCAATCATTGCTGTTATAAAATTTAGTTTGCTTTCAGAGTTCATAATTGATTTTGTGCCACCTGAATAACCTGCTATTAACTGGTTCATAGTCGCAATATCTGTTACCAAAGAACTGGCATTATTTATACTAAACCAAGCTTCTGTTCCTGTCACAAAGTTTTCAATATTGCAATCAGTGAAATTTATGTTTCCATAATTTTTATATGAACCCGTTTCAACCGTGCAAACAAGAGTAATCGGTCCACCCGCTCTTTTAAATTCGGAATTTGTAACATCATTTGTTTCACAACCAAACAAATACAACATACAACTGAACGAATCATATGTTTTGCAATCGTTTAAAGTTGTTTTCGAATCTTTTCCATCTGCACCTGCTCTTTGAGTTGTATAGTTTGTAAAGAATGATTTTGAGATTACATTGTCAGCAACAAAATCGCTAGATGTGGTGTTTACCATTGTTAAACCACCAAGATTTTTTATATCTTCAGAACGATTTGAGTTTCCAATAATGTTTAAGTTTTCCATAACACATTTGCCGTTGGCAACATCAGTAGTAGTTCCGTCTTTATCACCAGTAAACCCGAACAAAAGTGAGTTTGCAATTAAACCTTCGTTATATTCATTTGATGCCAAAGGTGTCGTACCATCTCTCACAATCAAAGGAATTGCAGAGGCATCTATAGTGAAATAATTTCCGCTTAAAGTAAAGATGTCGTCACCTGCTCCAACCATTCTTGTGTAAATTGCTTTCCAGTCTTTCAAAGAGCCAAGTGAAATATCATAGTCGGCTGATCCGGAAACTTCATTTTCTTGCCAAATATATGACGCCGGAAGATCACTTGCAGTTATTGTTATATCATTATGCAAAATAAGTGCATTTATTTGTTCACTGCCAATGCTGTTTGCGTTCTTATAACTTGCCCAATCAAGTTCTGTTGTTGCGTTATTGTTTATTCTGCTTAAATCTGCTACATCGTAAGCATTCCAACCATCAACAACTGTGAAACTGAAAGAAAGTGCACCATTTGGCAATTCACTTGCTTCAACAAATTCAGGGCGAACAGTAATTCTAAAGGTTTCGCCTATTGCAGTTTCAGTAAAATCAAAAGAAGATTCTGTTGTGCTAACCCTAACCATATCAGTTAAATCTTCACCTGTTAAAACTTCAAACTCACCTGTTTCATTGTTTTTCAATTCAACAATAACATTTGAAACATAAGCAGATGGTGTGATAAGGTTTTCTTCTTCATCAACTGCTGTTATTATTGGTAAAAAGATAAAGGGATTATCATCTCCTACCTTATATTCAACTGTTCTGTTATAAAACTCAGTTTCTTTATTATTTGGTTTTACTGATTTATAATATTTATAATTTGTTACAAATGCAGGTTGTTCAAAACCATTAATTTCGTACTCATCTGTCAAACTGCTATAAACTTTAATAGTTAAAGTTGCAGTTTTTCCGCCGTATGTAAATTGCAGAACTTTTGTTCCTGCTGTTTCGGTACTGATTGTTTCGAAAATTGTTTCGAAATCAACATCATCGCTTGTTATTTCTTCTGTTGTATTGTCGCTGTAAGTAACAACGATTACGGCATCTTCAACCGAAAAATTGTCATCAACATAATATTCTGTGGCAAGCGTTCCACTTTTTATGGAAATTGCTGTGATTGATACTTCAGCATCACAACCAGCCAAGCCAATACCAAGCCCAAACATTAATGTTATTGCAATTATCATTGAAATAAATTTTTTCATTTTTCTCCTTAGGATTTACAAAATTATAATACTATATTTATACCATAACAAAAACATAAAGTCAAAACGTTTTTTGGCTTTATATTTTCTTGATTTATCTAGCAATTATTTTAATTGTGGTTCCCCTATTTCCGCCGTCAGTTGATTTTATCTGAATTGTTATTGTCCCTTTTTTGTTAAATGTTACAGCGCCAAAATAATTCACATTTGCAACAGTTGTGCTTGTGTCATATGAAAATTCAATATTACGGTTGGAGGCGTTTTCGGGATAAACTTTCCATTCAATTTGATAGGCAAGATTGAGTTTGTAAGTTAAAATAACATATTTATATGGATTATCTTGACTGTCGGTTCCATCTCGCATATCTTTGTTTAAACATTCAACATTTGTCACATATATTGTTTCGTTGTAGGCTTTTATTTTCATACCAAAAAAACCAATAAGACATATTGATGCAACATAAATTATTCCAATTATTATAACTATTGATTTCTTCATTTATTTCTCCTTGTAATATACTTTTATACGAGTGAAATATAAATACAACCTTGAAGCGAAAATTGCTAAACCTATAAAAAATATTTTAATCCAAGCAACATTTATGTTTTCAATAAAAAGAAATATTGACACTGCAAAAACCAGAAAAGACAATAAAAATGCAAGTGTGCTTGACCGCTTTTCATTCGGATTGTCAACCGCTTGACCATAGGTTGAATATAAATTATATTGCGGATTCATAATGTCTAGTTCCGCACTCCAAAGCATATGCCCAAGATTGATAAATAAAAGTGTGAAGAATAGCAAAACTGATGCTGTTACGGCAAGCCCTGTAATGCTTGAAATTAAGCAAATCGTTATTATTAAGGATACAGTTGATAAAACGGCATTAATAACAAGTTTTGATAATAATGTGCTTGCTTGTTTCGTTGGGGTTGTTTTGGGCATATATCCCGAAGCACCTTCTTTGCTATATGCACTTGCAATTTGGGCATTGTTGGCTAGTAGCACAAGCAAAACCATTAAAATATTAAATGCCAAACTCATATAATCGCCAAGCATTCTAGTGTCCATTGCCGCCAAAATTGTATTAAGCAAAAAAATTGCTATTGGCAACATTATATAAACTGCCATATTGGAATAAATCACTTCCGGAGTTCGAACACTAATTAGAAATTCTTTTTTTAAATTTGACAAAAATGGTTTGTTTTTCCAGTTTTTCTTTGGTCTAATATTGTCTTTCTTTTTATATTCAAAAGGCATACTTGCCATTTTAAAAAACAGCGGTCTTGCAATAAGATATGTCAACAATAAAACAACAACTATACAAGATATTAATCCCGCCAAAATTAAAAAAGTTTGGCTTGTAAATAAAACCGAAACTAAGTTTATTCGAACTCCAACGATGAGTTCGGTTAAGTATGTGAACGGCAAAAAAATGTTAACAAAAGCGTTTAGGAAATCTTGAATTTGCCAAAAAGTTGTGCCCCACGATTCGATGATGTTTATATTGGCTGGTATTAAGGAAATTAAATTTACAACCCCATATGCAAGGGCGCCCATTATCACCATTACCAAAAAAATTTGAATTGCACGAAAGTTTTTCAAAAATTGCCTTACAAACATTGCGGGAATTGAAAGCAACGCACCAACAACAACAGGAAGCATAGAAATTATTATCATTATAAAAACAACCCAGAAATAAAAGTAAATTGGTAGACCGTTAACAAGCCCAAACGCAAAAAAGAGTGGCAACATAAAAAATATGTTTTTAAGTATCTCATAAATATAAAAAACGATTAATTTTGAAATAAAAACCAAGTTTGATTTAACGGGAAAGGTTAGAAGCAGTTGATTGTCAAGCGAAAAATATAGTGTTTTGGTTAAACCATTCGTGCAACTTAAAATTGACAACAGTTGCATAACTGTAAAAATTACGACAACAACGCTGATTGGGAAAGTTCCAATAAGCGAAAAAACATTAAGGAAAACACTGCCAAACATTGCAAGATAAATAAGTGCGGTCAGCGAAACCAATCCCAAAATCATAAATATAATTCGAAACCAAAAACTTTTTTTATTTCGGGTAAAACCAAAATCAATTTTGTCTTTTAGTTGCATTATTACTAATGTTTTTAAATTCTTGAACATTAATTTTTTCCTTTAATTGTGTTTAAATAAAATTCTTCCAACTTTATGCCTTGCTTTTCTAAATCTGAAATCAGATATATTCCCAAAATTTTACCTTTGTTAATTATTGCAATCCTGTCGCAAATTCGTTCTACGACATCAATGATATGACTACTAAAAAACACAATGTTACCTTTTTTCACGTGGTCTTTCATACATTTTTTAACTTGAAAAATGCTGTTTGGGTCAAGCCCTGTTAATGGTTCGTCCAAAATCCAAAGTTTTGGATTATGAATAAGTGCAGAAATGATTGTGATTTTTTGTTTCATTCCGTGAGAATATGTTTTAATTGTGTTATCTATTGCTTGTTCCAATTCAAACTGGTCAACATACTTTTTCAAGCGGGCTGTTCTATCTTCCAAACTTACACCATAAAGGTCAGCAATATAATTAATATATTCTCTGCCCGTTAATTTTTCATATAAAGCATAGTGGTCGGGCACGAAACCAATTTGTTTTTTTGCCATAATTGATTGATTTTGACAATCAAACCCGCAAATTTCAATTACACCGCTTGTGATTGGTTGAATTCCAACAATGCTTTTTATTATTGTGCTTTTTCCCGCTCCGTTAGGACCTAGAAAACCAAAAATCTCACCGCCGTTAACTTCCAAATTTGCATCTTTTACGGCATACTTTTTCGAGTCCCCATACTTTTTGGAGAAATTCTTTAATATTAATTTATTTATTCCTTCTTCGTTCACTGGTTCATTTACTCCTTTTCCATTTAATAAAATTTTAAGCGCAAGTTCATCTAATTTTATTTTCTTTTTTCTTTCCGCAATATCTCGATATTGCCTTGCAAGCGAAAAGAATTGTTCGTATATAAACCACATTCCAAAAGCAAAGCCAACATACACCAGAAAGAAAAGCACTTGATAAAGTGGATAAAACAAAAATGTTAAATTGCCTATTTGGAAACTTGCTGTTATATCTCGCAAATGCTCCGCCCATAACCCCAATTTGTCGGCTATAAAATCGCTGTTTACAAAAAAGAAGTCAACTCCCGAATTATAGTTCGTGAACCACGCATTGATGAAAAGAATTAATAAGAAATATACCGCAAATCCCACCATTGAATAAACAAACTGCTTCCACTTTGGCCTGCTGAAAACTCCGAGTGCGACAACAAGGAGTGGCATAAAAAATGCACTGTAATGATTCACCCAAAACACAACTAAACCCGGGTCAAAAACGCTTAAACCATCTCCCGTATTCGGCATAACCATTGCAAGAAACGCACCCAAAACATTGATAAAATATGTGAAATAAAATAATTTTTCCCACTTAAAAATCAAACAAATTGGCACAATATACATTGCTGTGTGGCATAAGTGCAATGGCCAACTGGTTGGGTTTAAAAAAGTTTCAAGTTTATAATTAAACATAAAGGTTATCAGCATTCCCAAACTTAAATAGAGCAAAGAAAATCGAATAACTTTTGCATCTTTATTTTTCAAAAAGAAATATATTAAAATAGGGATTATTAATGAGCCATACACCATTATTCTATGTTCGGGAGTCAACCCTTCCAGTTCCAAATTCATACCATAATCGCCGAATAAAACGTGTAAAAAATATGGTGGCAGAATACACAAAAGAATTGGCAAAATGGCTAATAGGACATTTCTAACTTCAATTTTTGTTATTTTTATCTTGCCACTTTTTATCACAATTAAAAGAGAAAAAACAAAAACAAGACCGCACTCAATGGCATAGGCAAATGCTTTTATGCTGAAAACATCAAAAACCGATGTTCCAACCAATGCTTGCAAATTTGGCAAAAAGAAGATAATATTTAATATTGCAACTGGCAACACAAAAAATTTTATTAAATTCTGAATTGTTTTAATTTTAAAAAAGGGATATAAAATTAAAAGCAAAACTCCCGCATATGTAAACCAAGTTAGAAAAAGCGAAACAATGGTATAAAAAGGGCTTAAAATAGGCGTTCCAAAAACAACACCAACCGTGCTTGCAATTGCTTCTTTAAAAAGCCCGTAACTTACTGCAAACACAAGCGCTAATATCAGCGCAAATATTTTATATATTTTATCTAAATTTTTTATTCTTTTATGCTTTGACAATCTAAAAAATAAAAAACTTAAAAGTATCGCCAAAAAAAATAATATTGCATAATATAAAAATTGCATACTCCCGCCCCATAATCCTTGTAGTTTATAAATATAACCTATGTGTCTTTAAATTTTAATCAAATTAAAATTTATTTTTCCTAACGGATATTGCAAAAATTTATTTTTCGCAAACAAAAGTTTGAACTATCATCAGTTGTTAAAAAATATGACTTAGCCCCGTTTTCTTCCAACTTCCGATAATATCAATTACCTATATAATACGAAAATAAACATTAACTTGTAACATTATAAACCAAAAACCGACATAATTCAACCTATATAATAATTATAAATAAAAAAGTTAAGCGGACTTTCAACACTATCCGATTAAAATAATAAATTAAATAGTTCTATACTCAGCAGGTGTTATGAATAAAAAACATACTTTCAAATATCAATAAAGCGACTTGCCGGTATAAAAAAACAAGCCTCAGTTTCAATCGAGAAAACTGGGTCTTAATTTTTTATTAAAATTATAATTTTAAAATATTGTTTTATTAATAATTTTGAACACATCAGTGAATTGTTGTTTATAATTGTTCTTGAATCATCATAATTCCCTTTAATAATTCCTGTTCTTGGTACTCATCGAGGCTTAGTAATCCTAATTCCCATTGCTTAGCTTTAAAATATGAATTAGCTTTGATAATAATTTTGGAAAGCTTACAAAAAGCGGGATCTCTCCCGTAAATATTACCTGTACCAGCAAAATTTGAACCATAGCAAGAGGGGCAAATATCTACTACAATGCATTTTTGACACATTGTATCAAGGTCAGAAGATTTAATAATGTCAGAAAAGACTATATTTTCTGTTGCAAGTAATTTTTCGCCAATAGCTAACGGCATGAAATATTGGCACGGATAAACTTTCCCATCTATATCATAGATTTTCATTCTAGTTCCAGCTCCGCAATATTTATGTGCTATCTTTTTACTGTAATAAGCAATATTTTGAATATTATAATTCAGAAGAGAGCATGGAGCCAACAAAGGATTTTCTAAATAAAAATTAATTAGTTTTTCCAACTCATTCTCTAATGTAAATGAGTTGTTTTCGTTAAGCCAGTCAACTCCCATTGCCAAATTGCAATTTATAAATTGAAAACCCGATTTATGTAAAAACTCAACACCTTCAGCCAAATATTCCAAAGTGTCTTGAGATATTGTCATTTTCACTGTAACATTTGAAAATTTATTAACAAAGAAATCAATATCTATTAAATCAAATGAATTTGAACGATTTATATCTTGCATTGTTTTAGTACCATTTAAACTGAGAGCAAGGGAAAAAATATTTTTATTATCCACTAACCATTGCTTATATTTTTCAGATAATATTGTTCCGTTTGTTCCAGCAAAAAAAGAAAACTCTTTTTTATGTTTTTGAGCCTTAACAAAATCAATAATATTTATAATGCTATCAAACTCTAAAAAAGGCTCTCCACCAAAAAAATCAATAGCGACCAAGTCAAAATTATCGTCTATGTTCAGTTCATTTTGAATAATTTTCTTAACTAGATCCACATCCATTTTTTCAGTAGATTTATGTTGTTCATAACAATATGAGCAATTCAAATTGCAATTATGAGTAGCAATAATTGTTATATATTTTATATTCTTAATTTCAGTTTCTTTCATCATTTTCCTTTATTTAGGAAAACATCGTAAATTTGACGTTATCTCTCTAATTTAGTCATGGTATGCACAGCTTGCACATGAAGGCACATAAGTCCCGCAAGCACCCTTGCAAGAACAACTATCTGTATAACAAACATTTGCTTCGCTGAGCACAATCTTTGAGTTTTGAACTTTTTCTTTTATTGCACAAGCAAGATTTTTACCTATTTTAAACATAACAAATCTCCTTATATTAAAGTCATTTATACTAATATAACACATAAATTTTGTCAATAATTTTTAAATTTAAAAATTTCTTTGTGCGAAAATTTCATATAAGAAAATAGATGTCGCACAAGCAAGATTGAGAGAAGATGCTTCCCCGCCCATGGGTATTTTAACTGTATAGTCGCAATTTTGCATAAAAAACTTACTAAGCCCTTCAGCCTCATTTCCCATTAGCAAAACTATTGGCAAATTCAATTGAGATGCTCTAATTGATTTTTCTCCTTCTTCTGTGGTTGCAATTATCCGCAAGTCGGGATATTGCTTTTTCCACTCAGAAAATAATCTTAATAATGAATCGTTATCGTCTACCTTTTGAGTGTTTACAGCAAAATATGAACCCATTGAAGCACCTATCACATCTGGGTCATAAATATCAACAGAATGTCCAGTTACAATAATACCGTCGCATCTAAAAGCATCAGCACTTCTAATGATAGATCCTAAGTTGCCTTTTTTTGAAGGTCTATCACAAATTATCACAAAGGGTTTTTCAGACAACCGAACCATCATTTCTTTCATTTCAAAAATTGCCATAAGTTCAGAGGTATCGGTTCTGCCACTAATTTCATTTAACAGATCTTCTGACAAACTATAATTCAATTCGGCTTTGTTTTGATTAATGAAGTTTTTTCCCCATTCTGAAAGTCCCTTGTCTGAGTAAATCCAATTTTTTATTTTCCAACCGTATTTGACAGCGGATTTTATATTATGAATTCCCTCAATAAAGATTTCTTTATTTTGGAATCGTTTATATCGATTGGTTTTAAGCACAACAATGTGCTGAAAAATGTTATTTTTCTTGCTTACTCTTATTTCATTTAACTCATTCTTTTTTATTGTGTTTTTCATAATCTTCTATCCTTTCGGTAAATTAAACCTTAAAAGATATAGGCTTACTTCACTTTTCTCACTTATTTTATAGTATTTTAAAGCAAAAAGCAATTAAACTATTAAATAAAACCGCCGTTTAAAAAACGAAAGTAATGGAAAAAATTTTGTTTTTATGTCCAAGTATTATTTAATCTGATTTTCTTGTTCGTATTTTTTTTGTCGGATTAATAAAAACATTAACCCAATTCCCAAAATTAATATCATTCCACCTACAATAGAATACCAAATATTTCTTTCTATTGCTTCCCATGAGGCATAGAGCGTTGTATTTTCGCTGGGCATTGAGGTCAAGGTAGCAGAAATTGTGCAGTCCTCATCTAAATACCAACCCATAAAAGTATAACCTGTTTTTGTGGGTGTTGGAAGAGTTATTGTAGAATTGAAGTCATCAACAATATCTATACTTCAACTCCACCATTTGTAACAAATATGATTGTGTAAGTATTTACAGTCCATTGTGCAAAGAGAGTAACGTTTTCCGACGGCATAGTGTCAAAAGTAAATTCTTCTTCAAAAGTTGTGTTGTCAGTAAACCAACCTGCGAAAGTGTAACCCGTTTTTGTGGGTTCTGCTGGTTCTGTAATCGAAATTCCCTCGGGTTCATTAAAATCCGATACTTCCGAACCACCATTTTCATTAAAGGTTATGATGAATTTTTCAGCCCATTGTGCATATAGGGTTAAATCTGAGCCTGCCAATGTAAGTCCATCACAATCATAATGTGTTAAACCAAGACCATCAATATTATCATTCCAACTTGCAAAAACATAACCCTCTCTAGTAAATGTATTGGGTGTTAAGTTTTGAGTTTCATAATCATTGAAAATTTGAGTGTAATCATTTCCAACACCACCGTTAGCCTTGAATGTAACGGTGTGTGTACTGCCAACAGCAAACACCTCGTTGGGTTTTGATATTGTTATAAAACTTGAAACCAACACTGCATTGATTAAAATAAATGCTATCAAGAATAGATTTTTAAACTTTTTCATATTTCCTCCAACTTCATTTTAATTAAGTTTTTATGCAAAAATAATATAACACATATTCTTAATCTTATACAAACAAATTCAATTATTTCTATTTGTTTAAGCCTTTTCTAATTAATATTTATTTAATTGTTTTTACAAATTATATTATGCATAATACTATGCGTTCTTGAATTCACGTTTGCTTCAGTTATAACTTGTGATTTATTTAAATCAGATTAGACAAAAATCATTATTAGTTGTTGCTTAATTCTAAATTTATAAGCTAATAAATATTATTATTCTGATATGTGTATTTAAAGACAAAAATAAAATAATCAAAAACTTACTTGTTTTGATATTTCTAAGATTTTTAATGAAAATACATTTTTTTAAAATTTTGATATTCGTTGTGTTAAGGTTGACATAAAATTTAACAACAAAATTTTATTTGTATGTTAATTATCATTTATTAATCTGGATTTTCTTGTTCTTCTTGCCAAGTACTTATTCTATTTCTAACATTATTAGAATTGTTTTTTGCGTTGTCGGCATCTTCTTTATGGTTTTGGACTCTTGCTCTATACTGAGATTTTATTGTCTCTAATGCTTGTTTAGAATCTTCTTTGGCTTGATCTATTAGAGCGGCCTTTGCATCTTTATATTCGTCAAAAAGGTCGCCATAAATTTCGTCAAAACTTGCTTCTGCGTCTGCTAATTGGTTTTCAAACCCTTCACGTTGTTCTGAAGTTAAAGCATCATTATTAAGATCAATTTCAATTTGATTAATTGCTTCAAGTGCTGTAAACATATCAATATATTCTTCACTTGCTTTCAAAGCATCTAAATCAAGTTTTAGTTGAGAACGAATAGCGGAAGTCGTATTTACCATATTTTTATGAGAAGCGTTGACTAGTTTAACTACTTCATTAATTGGCATATTAACCAATTCTTCAAAATCAAGTTCTGGGTTGTATGTCAAAGCAGCCATAATTAATTTGATGTGTCCAACCGAAATGTCATATTCTATCGCCTGATCAATATATTCTGCCAAAATATCCATTGAAACAAAACCAAAAACACCATTGTTTTGAAAGCAACTATTTAGCTTTAATCTAATTTTGTTTTCAATATCTTCTTCGATGTCTGCATCTTCACTTATTACTGTGATTAATACTTCATTGGGATCTTCTGATGTTTCGTCATTATCATAAACAACATATCCCGCATTAATGCAAAGTTGTGTGAATGTTTCACAAGCAATATCAATAGGCATTCCATAAAAATCATAACTTTGAATTATTTGATCTCCCTCTGCATCTGTTGCAACTGTAGATATAACAAGCCCATCTTCATTGACAGTAAATTCTACTGCAGGGTTTATTGAAACTGAAACATATGTTTGTGCGTTGGCTGAAATATTGTTATTAACAATGAAATAAATTCCAATGCCCAAACCTACTGCCAAAATAACTCCTAGTATTATATATAAAATAGTATTTTTCATAATAATATTACTCCTTCTTAACTTTTTAATATTTTTATTAT
Organism: Clostridia bacterium; assembly: GCA_028694075.1. Lineage (GTDB taxonomy): Bacteria > Bacillota > Clostridia > Christensenellales > UBA1242 > UBA5489. Next base: position 8,091 of record JAQUUD010000011.1, on the reverse strand, counting down.
AACACAATTATTTGTTTTTTAAAAACAAATTAAAAAACTAATTTTAATATTATGTGTAAAACAAAAACAATTTAAACATTAAACATAAAATTAAAAGTTCTGCAGTTAAAAATGTTTAGACCGTAACAGCGCGTTGAGTAGTTTTAGAAAAGTGAGTATTTTAAAATTAAAGAAAAAAAAATGATCATTAGTTTGAAAAAAAGTTGGTCTGACTTAAAAAAATGTAATTTTGCAAAAAAATAATGAAACTATTTTTTGAGTGATTTTGCCAAGAAAAATAGCAAAAATTCCTAAATAAGCATACGAGTTTTGTAATAATCTAGTGATATCGCAAGATCACAACAAATGTCTCATATTTTGAAGAATATAATGCAATTGGAGAATCCTTATATGCTATAATATTATCAAATGGAACAAATTGATAAAAATAATGATATTATTATTCTTTTCAGAAAGAATGGTGAAAGATTTAAAGATTGTACGAATGACATAATAAGTTATACTGAAAATAATAATTCATATTATGTTACTTTTTTTAATAGTAGTTATCATGTTTCGTTTAAAAACATAAGCATTCTTAATTATGCAAAAGATCTGGAAATTTCGGAAAAAATTATTTATTACAACAATTTATTAAAATCCGACATTCTGAGAATAAAAGTTTATAAAAATGAATCTAATTTAAGACTTAAATTATTGTGTAAAAATGGATTTGAACTGGTTTGTTTAGAAAATGAAATTAGTTATGTTAAGTTTAGTAATGCAGATAAAACTTTATTAGAATACTGGAAAGATTGTGCAAATGAAACTAATGATTTTACAATTAAAAATTTGCTTAATGATCAATATGAAAAAATTAAATTTTTTAACGAAGATAGCGTGTTATATTCATATGTAAATCAAATCACCGAAAAACACGAACTTGAGAATGAAATTATTTGTCCTTTTAATTTTAACAAAACACAAATAGATGCTATTAGAAATTGCTTAACTAATCAAATTAGCATAATAAATGGTCCTCCCGGTACAGGCAAAACAAATACTATTTTAAATATAATATCAAATCTAATAATTCGGGGCAAATCTGTTGCTGTTGTATCCGCCACAAATAGTGCGATATCAAACATTGAACAAAAATTAGATAAAAAAAATTATAAATCAATCTATGCTTCATTAGGAAATGAGGAAAATAAAGCGAAGTTTTTCAATAAAAATAAAATAGACGAAAAATTTTTATCAACAGACAACAATAAATTAAATAAACAATTATTAAATAAATTGTCAATCCTTTTTAATTTAGACAATGATAGAAGCATAAAAGCAGAACTGCTTAATTGTTTACGCCTAGAAAAAGAATATTATGAAAAATTTTCTAATTGCAATACAAACACTGAAGAATCAAAAAATTTTAGATTTAAAAGTGCGGAATCCTTAATTAAATATGTTACAAGATATCAACACGACACACAAAATAAAAAATTCACATTTTTCCTATGGTTAAAATTGATTTTCAAATATGGATTTAAAAAATCTCTTTTAGTTGTGAAAGATAGAGATAAATTAATTACATCGTTAGAATATAAATATTATATTCTTAAGATTAATGAAATTCATCAAGAAATAAAAAATATACAATCTACTTTAGATCAAGAAGATTTGTTTAATTTATTGAATAAATATAAAGAAATATCTACAAATATTTTTAATCAATATATTAATGAAAATCTATTTAAAAATAATAATAATTTTACACAAAGCACTTACAAAAAAAATTTCGGTAATTTTATAAAACGTTTTCCAATTATAACAACGACAGCATTGTCTTTTATAAGTTCGATTGATGCTAATAGCTTAATTGATTATGTGATAATTGATGAAGCTTCACAATTAACTATAACATCAGCAATTCCCATGCTTAATAAGTGCAAAAATGCAATCATAGTTGGAGATGAGAAACAGTTAAAACCAATTGATCAATTTTATACGATCTGCAATCATAATAATGCCTATGATTGCAACAAAAATAGTTTATTAACTTCTTTTCAAGAATTATTTCGCTCGAATATACGTGAATTACTTGAGCATTATAGATGTGCTCCAGCTATTATAGGATTTTGCAACTTAAAATATTATAATAATAAACTTATTCCTCACAAATGTGAGGAGCCGAACGCTAAACCCCTAATTCTTATTTCTGTTTCAAAAGGAAATCATATGAGAAAAATTTGGAATGGAGAGAAAAATGGTAGATATAATCAAAGGGAATTAGATGTAATTGATGAAATTTTAGTCAGTAAAGAATTAATATGCCATGATGAAACGAAAATTGGAGTTGTCACGCCATATCGATTGCAAACAAATAAATTTCAAACTAGTCATCCTCAAATTGAGTGTAATACAATTCATAAATTTCAGGGTGGAGAGAAAGATATTATTATATTTTCTCCAGTATTAGACAATAGGGCAACAAAAAACGATTTAGAGTTTGTAGATAATCCTAATATGATAAATGTTACAGTCTCAAGAGCTGCAAGGCAACTTGTTGTTATTGTCAATCGTGATTTATTTGACAAAAAAGGTAAGGAAATTCATGATTTAGTAAATTATATTTCTTACAAATCTATGGATAACTCTATTTTGGAAAGTAAAACCATATCGGTTTTTGACTATTTATATAAAGCCAAAGAAAACGAAAGAAAATTATTTTTAGCTAATTGTTCAAGCAAAAGTAATTATTATTCTGAAAGATTATTAAAAAAATTATTGGATAATTTAATAAATGAAAATTCAAAATATCAACAATTGGTTATTCAAGAACAAGTAAAACTTCGTGACTTTATCATTGATAAACGTATGATGACTGAAGAAGAAAAAATTTATGTTAATAATAATTGTAGTATTGATTTGTTGGTTAAAGATAAAATAAGTAATGATATAATTGTTGCAATAGAGGTTGATGGGGTTATATATCATGAAAATAACGTAGATCAATTATATAAAGATAATCTTAAAAATAAAATATTTAAAAAATATGATATTTCTTTACTTAGACTTCCAACTAATGGAAGCAATGAAAAACAAAAGATAATGAATATTTTTAATACATATTTAGAAAAATTTAAGATATGAAAAAAAATATAAATAAAATTTGTAGAATTCTTTGTATTTCAAACACAAATTTTCCATTTATCAAAAAAACCAAAGAAATCTTAAAGCAATTGTTTTAATGTAAAGCAGCTAAACTTTATTTAATTATCTATCTTTTTATTTAAATTAATTGTGATGATAAAAACTGATAAGCAAATAAAAATTTAATTTGCAAAGAATATTGTTTAATGTTATAATATAAATAAGGAGATAATATGAATAAAGAAACAAGAGAAGTTGCGTTAGCGCAATTCCATGAAACACAAGTTGGCGTTAATAATGTATTTGTTCAATTTATAAATTTAGAAAATACACCTAGGATAAGATTTTTTACCATTAGCGAAAAAAAACATAATATGGTAAGATTTCTTGATAATGCTGAAATTTTAGATACTAACAAAAGAAAAATGACAAGCGAAGAAAATGATATGCAAAGATTAGATCTAGAATATTATTTTAATCCTACATTGGGTGAAATCGGCAAGTTTAATAATTTTGTATTTTATTTAAAAGAACATAACTCAGATGTAAAAGGTGTTATAAATAATGTTTTTCAAGATAGGTCAGATTTTATACCAAATATTGAAAAAGAGTTATCAGAAATTTTAAGCAAATCTGAAAATGAAGAAGAACAAGAATTGCCAATTAAAGATTTTGTAGCATTACAAGAAAGAGTAAATGAAAAACTTGAAGAATATTGGCCCAGCCCAATGCCTACCTTACAAGAAATGCACAAAAAATTAAAAGAATCTATTAGGGAATTTTAATTTTTAAATGGCTTTAAAAAATAAAGTTTTAATATTTAACAAACACGATAATGATTGTAAAAAATTAATTAGTGTCAAAAAAAGATATAATTAATAAAAACGCATTGCTAATTCGCAATGCGTTTTTTGTCTGCCACTTTGATTTGTTTCAATTATTTAATTTAAAGGAACATCATTAAATTCTTTTATTATGATATCTGCTATTCTTACACTTGCATTTCCATCTCCATATGGATTCTGAGCCTTGCTCATAGATGAATACAAATCATCGTTTGTTAAAAGAGTTTTGGTTTCGTTATAAACATCAATTTCTTTTGTGCCTATAACTTTTAATGTGCCAGCGTCAACCCCTTCGGGTCTTTCGGTTGTATCTCTTAAAACTAAAACCGGTTTTCCTAAACTTGGGGCTTCTTCTTGCACTCCACCGCTATCGGTTAATATCAAATAAGATTTGTTAATAAAATTATGGAAGTCAATAACATTTAAAGGCTCAATCAATTTTATCCGTTCTTCATTGCCAAGCATTTCATTTGCAATTTTTCTAACCAACGGATTCAAGTGCACAGGATAAATCACTTTCACATCATTAAAATCCTGCAAAATTCTTTTCAAGCCTTTAAAAATATTTCTCATAGGTTCGCCAAGATTTTCTCTTCTATGAGTTGTTAACAAAATTAATCTGCTATCTTTTGCCCAATCAAGAAATTTGTTTTCATATTTGTCAGTTATAGTATATTTCAAGGCGTCTATCGCTGTGTTTCCGGTTACAAATATTTTATTTTCGGGCTTTAATTCATTTATTAAATTTTGTTTGCTATTCATTGTGGGAGCAAAATGCATATCAGTTATCGTGCTTACAAATTGCCGGTTCGCTTCTTCTGGAAAAGGTGATTTTAAATTATATGTTCTCAAACCTGCTTCGATATGTCCAATTTTAATTTGATTATAAAAACTTGCAAGTGCCCCTGCAAAACTTGTTGTTGTATCTCCATGAACTAATACAAGATCAGGGTTAACAATTTTTATTATTTTGTCAACGCCTTCTATGGCATTTTTTGTTAAAGAAGTTAATGTTTGGTTAGGTTGCATTAAATCTAAATCATAATCAGGATTAATATTAAAAATTTCTAATACTTGATCCAGCATTTGCCTATGTTGTGCCGTTACACAAACTATTGTGCTAATTTCTTTTCTTCGCTTTAATTCTATTATCAGCGGAGCCATTTTTATTGCTTCTGGTCTTGTTCCAAAAACAAGCATAACCTTAATTTTTCTTTTCATTTTTTTACTCATTATATTTCTAAAAATTTTTTATTTATGGCTGGTTTTGAGTATTTCTATTGGTTCTTCTAAATCATCTATATTTTGTAAAACTTTTGATTTTTGAAGTTTTTTGGAATGTTGTTCTTTCATTGCTGTAACTTTATGTGCTGTTTTTTTCCATACCTTTTGGTTGCCACATTTGAATAAACCTATGCATGCTGAGCAAACAAAAGTAAAAGTTCCGATAAAAAATGCGATAATATTTGGAATAAAATCTTTTAAAATATTTTTCTTCTCATCTGCTTTACCATCATACAGCGAAGAAATAGGAATTATCAAATATGATAAAATTGCCGCAATTAAGATCATATAATCAAAAACAGGCGACACATAAAAAGAAATATCGGAAAATGTGAAGTATGTTCTGAATAACAACAAAATTATCACTGAAATATAATTAAACATTGCTAGCAAGGTAAAAATAACATCTATTTTTCTAAAAAAATAGTTTATTTGTTTAAAATTGAATAAACTTATAAATAGCCGTGGCACATATTTAAAGAAAACATACCAATGTCCCTGTGCCCATCTTGTTTTTTGAACTATTGATTGATTTAACCCAGTTGGTTTCTCGTCATAAATTCTAACATAAGGATTAAACGCCGTTCTTTTTCCTTTTAAAGTTGCAATGGTTTGAATTTCCAAGTCTTCGGTTAAAGAAGTGCAAATAAATCCGCCAAGTTGTTTCAAAAATTTAGTAGTTATTGCAAACCCTGTTCCGCATATGCCCGGATTTAAACCAATCATATGCTTTGATAATTGCCAAAAACCATTCGAGCATCTATAAGCAACATAATAACCTCTTGCAATCAAATTATTTTTGTTTTTACTATCCAAATAAGTTTGTATCATTACAGGTCTTTTCTTTTCTTTATAACTTAAATATTGACTGTTAACATTCTCTAATATATTAGAATCGGCAAAATTATCCGCATCAAGAATCATAGCAAAATCATATTTTTCGTAAAAAGAATTTTCTTCTTCAAGTTTAGTTATTGCCCAATTAATTGCATGTGGCTTGCCCTTTTTCTTAGGATTATTAACGTTTCTTTCCAGCACATAAAAATTTGGGATTTGATATTTTTCGATTGAATTATTAATTTCATTTACTGTATCATCACTGCAATTATCTGCAATAAAATAAATATCAAATAAGCATTTATTATATGTAAATTTTGAGAGGTTTTCAACAGTTGCCCCAATTACAGTTGCCTCATTATGACAAGGTACAAAGATGCAAAATTTTTGTTTGTCTTCTACCATCTTATACTTTTTTTTAAACCTCAAAAATCCGATTATTATTAAAAAAGTGTAATAAAGGAACATTATTGTAACCGTATAAAATATAATTTGATAAATTATATAAAGAATTTCATTCATTAGCGCCCTCGATGTAGAAAATAAATATTTAATTATACTATTTATGTAAAAAAATGTCAAGAAAAATATAGAATTTGCCTATAAATTAATGTTAAAAACAACATAATGGAAAAATAAAAAACCACGAGTTTTGCAACTATATTTGGTAAAAATATCTGAGAAAGAAATCTGATTTTTAAATGATATCAATTATGGCGATATAATCACTTTAATGATTATTTTGATTATTGATGAAAAAATGGCAGAAAAATATAATTGGTTGGGCTGATGAGAATTTAAAAATTTCAAACTATAATAGTTTTTTGAAAATATTTGAAATATTTAAACTGGCAAATGTTAACATCTGTTCCAAACACCAACAAACGGCTTCTCTTTTCGCATTACAGGTTATGGAATAACATTCCAAATGGAATTTAATTTTTATTCTCATAAATGTAAAAATGAATGAAATGCTAATAGATTTTTAATTTAAATATAAATCTATGGACTATCCAAGTCGGACAATTGATGAAAGATTTGCGATGTGACAAAGAATGCTCAATTTTAATTATAAAATAGAAGGGTTTAAAACTTATAACAAATATCTTAGCGAACTGGAACACAGGCGAATAGCACGTCTTAAATTAGGAAGAATCTACTTTCATATAAAATTGTTTATCACATTGATTGAAACTTCATAAAAACAAGCAATAATATTATGGTGGTGTTGGAAACTAACCTCTCGCCTATATATCTCTAATTATTTAAAAAAAATATACAACAAATAAATTAGTTGCAATTTCGGCAAATGGCTACGAACAAAACTTTGACATCTAAAAGAAATCGTGCAAAATGAATATGCAAAATTATGAACTTCAAAAAAGGCTTCTTCAGTGTGTCTTTGTTCGGCGATTGAAAATTTAATGCAACAAACTGATTTGCGAATTTCGCAACAAAATTGTTGACACGGAAACAATTCAATGTTATAATTTTTCAGCAAATCGGCATCAATTTTTTTGCATTCCATTTGCCATATGTAATTATCATTTGCATTCCACTCATTATTTCTTCACACTAATCACTCATCTTGCTCATCATAATGTGACTAATGATAAGTCGCCACCTGTGAAGATAACAAGGCAAAACCAAACCAACACAAATTTAACCTAAAAATCGCCAAGCATAAGGCTTGTGCTAATGTGACTTAGTGTTAGAGAGGCGCTTAGGCTAACAAGGCAAACCACAATCAAACAATAAAATTGAATAAAAATCGGCAGAAATGCCGTTATGCTGGTGTGGCTTAGGGGTATAGCACTTGCTTGGTAAGGAGTTGCAAAGCAAAAAATCGCACAATAAAAATTGAATAAAATAGGGAGAAATCCCTCATGCTGATGTAGCTCAGTTGGTAGAGCACTGCCTTGGTAAGGCTAATTCTGTCAAATCTAACCAAACTCAAAATCGAATAAAAAATCGGTAGAAATGCCGTTATGCTACT
>JAQUUD010000010.1 GCA_028694075.1 Clostridia bacterium | reverse complement strand
CATATCATCGATGTGGTTTTTGATTTGCAGTGTGCAAGAATAACGGGCTTAGTTGTCCCAAATAATAAAAGTTTTTGGAATGTTTTTAAATGCGGACAGGAACTTTTTATTCCTTTCACTCAAATTTGCAAAATTGGCTGTGATACAATTTTAGTTGAACTATATTCGCCTTGCCCTGCTCCAAACGCATGCATTTTAAAGAAATAAAATTAAATATTTGACATTTTGTATCAAAACTTAAAAAAACAATTTACTTTTATGGAAATTTATTGTATTATTTAATGAATACTGTTTGAGAAAAGGATTGAAATAATATGAGATGTCCATTTTGTAAATGCGAAAGTAGTAAGGTTTTAGATTCCCGTGCTAATGAGGAAAATAATTCAATAAGAAGAAGAAGGGAATGTTTGGGTTGCGGAAAAAGATTTACTACATATGAAACGATTGAAAGTCTTCCAATTTTGGTTATCAAGAAAAACGGAAGTCGTCAGCCTTTTGATATAATGAAAATCAAAAGAGGTTTGATCAAAGCTTGTGAAAAAAGACCTGTTAGTTTAAATCAAATTGATGAAATTTGTTCGCAAATTGAAAAAGAACTTCAAAACGAACTTGTTCAAGAAGTTTCTTCAAATGAAATCGGCGAAAAAGTTATGGATAAACTTAAAAAAATTGATGAGGTTTCTTATGTGCGTTTTGCTTCGGTATATCGTCAGTTTAAAGATACAACTAATTTCATAAAATTTTTGAATGAGTTGTAAAAACATCTTAAAATTTATTTTGTTATTTTTTTAAAATATTTGTTTAATGTTTGAGATTAAGTTTGAAACTATATTTTCAATAAATCAGATTTTTATATATTGATAAGTTATGTATATAGTTTTTAACGGTTTGCGTTTATTTAAATAAACGAAAAAAATTAAATAACTTATATTATAGTAGTTGAATAATTTGCAGATTTAAGGTTGATAAAAAGAAAAAGCCCACCGGATTTTTATAAAAATTCGGTGGGCTTTTTGGGCTTGCAAATATTTTAGGCAAAGCCTGAAATATTTGCAAGCCACATAAAAAATCGCCTTTCAGGCGATTTTTTATTTATAAAGACTAGCCGAGTTATTATAACTCACAAAAAATTGTAACCGTTTTGGCTTCTTTATAAGGTTGGCATAGGTTTGCCCAACTGTCTTTCGACCTGCACGGCTATTTAATTTTAACATAAAAAATACTAGAACGCAAGGTTTATGAAATATATAAATATTTTTCAGATGATAAAAATATTGGTAAAAAATAAACTGAAAATTTGCAAATATTACATAAAATATTAAAAAATCACAATGTTTTACATTTTTATTCTTTGAAAAATTTAAAAATATTCTTTAAGATATATAAGTGGAAGTTTATATTGAAGATGTTATCATTGATAATTTTATTATAGATTTAATAATTCTTTACATAACTGCTAAACTATTAAAAATCAATTATAAGAAAATTTTAATAATAATATCCGCGATGATTGGTGCGAGCTTTACAATTTTAAGTTTGTATATAAATTTAAACCCAAGTTTGCTTTTGCTTTATAAACTTTTAACTGCGGTTACAATGCTTTTGATTGCTTATAATTTTAAATCCATAAAACAATTTATTCTTAATTTTTTAACATTTTTATTGGTAACCGCGTTAATGGGAGGTTTTTGCTTTTTAATTTGCTTTTCATTCGGCGAAGTAATTTTGATTAACGGCAATGTTTATTATGAAATTTTTTTGCCGATGGGCATAATTATGGGGTGCGTTTTTTTAATTTCATATTTTCTTTTTAAAATTTTTGAAGTAATAAAATATAAGGCATATAATTCAAATTTTATTTATAATGCTACACTATCAGACAACGAAAAAAGTGTTAGCAGTCTTGCGTTTGTGGATACGGGAAACACTCTTTCTGACCCTCTCACAGGTAAGCCGGTTAATATTATAACATTCAAGGTCTTTCAAAAATTATTTAGAGAGGTTCCGATTCATCAAATACTTCTTAAAAAAATCCCAAACAATTTGAAGCGGGTGCATTATATAAAGGTGAGTTCGGTTGGGGAAAAAAGTGAAATGCTAATCTTTTATATTGAAAGTTTAAAAATAAGTCAACGAAATTTTACTTTAATTTTAAAAAATTCTTGTTTGGGATTGACCTTTGCAAATCTCGAAAAAAAATTGTCTTGCGGTCTGCTTTTAAATCCACAAACCTTAAATGAAAATATTTAATTAAAACATTAGTTCATTTATAAAAAAATTTCTATTTTTAAAAAAAGTTCGAAAAAAATAAATACAATTAAATATCAAAATAATCAAAAATTAATCAAAAAACATTAAAAAATCAATAAAAATGGAGAAAAATATGAATAAATTAGTAAAAATGCTTTTAAAAATTAAATATTTATTTAAAAAAAATATTTTTATGTCGGCGCGGGACATCGTTCTTTACATATGTGGAAACGATGCTTTGCCTTTACCACTCGGCAGTGAAGAAGAACGGGTGCTGATTGAAGAAATGGGAAAAAACAATATGCAGGCGCGTGATAAATTGATTGAGCATAATTTAAGGCTTGTTGTTTATATTGCCAAAAAATTTGAAAACACGGGCATCGATTTGGAAGACTTAATTTCCGTTGGTGCAATTGGGCTAATTAAGGCAATTAAAACATATGACTTCGATAAGCAAATCAAACTAGCAACTTATGCATCAAGGTGTATTGAAAATGAAATTTTAATGCAACTGAGAAAAAGCACAAAACAAAAAATGGAAGTGAGTTTGGACGAACCGCTAAATTATGATAACGAAGGCAATGAACTGCTTCTTGCAGATATATTGTCCAACGAAGAGGACAGTGTTTCAATTAATTTGGAACTTGATGCTGAGAAACAAATTTTGTGGCAATCGTTAAACAAACTTTGCCCGCGTGAACAGGAAATTATGAAACTAAGGTTTGGGCTTGCGGGAAAAGGTGAAAAAACACAAAAAGAGGTTGCTGATATGCTTGGCATTTCACAAAGTTATATCAGTAGAATTGAAAAAAAAATATTAGGTAAAATCAAAACTGAAATTCAAAAGGTGAGTAACTTATAATTTAAAAATTAGGTAAGCAAAACTAATCAGAAGCAATGTTGAAAATTTGCATTTATAAAAACTATTTTAAATTACGTTTAAGTTAGTATAAAAAATTTTGCAAATTTTTCGAACCCTAAAAATTCTAACAAACTTGAATTAAAACAATTGGAATTAAATAAAAACTAATATATTAATAAAAAAATTAAAATTTATTAAAAAATAAATAATAAAAATAAAAAAAAATTAAAAAATTAAGTAAAAAACATAAAAAAATCAATAAAATGTTATAAAAATTGATAAAAAACAATAAAAATAATAAAGATTTTATTTTAATTAAAATAATAGTCACTTTTTTCGCGTTTTATTTGATAATAAAAAGTATGTGCAATTTGCACAAATATTTAAACTGAAATTATAAACAATTAATGAGCATAAAGACAAATTATCAAATCACAAAAGCCAAAAAAGTTTAGGAATTGCTTAAGGCTTAATAATGATATTGTGGATTAATCGAATTTTGGTTGTTTTTGTTATTGCAATGTTTTTTATTGCTTGCACAGTTTTTTATGCTGTAAATTATGAATATGTTTTGCCGGAAGTTCACGTACATTATTATCAATTGTTGTCTGTGAATAAAGAAACACCTCAATCAAAAAATGAAATTGTTGAACTGGTGAACAATGAATTTGATTTTCAGTATGTTTTATATTTCACAAATTTTGGCGATGTTTGTATTAATGGCAGGGCAACATTGTTTTTCAATATCATTGAAATTGAAGAAAATTTAACCGGCGAGCAGTTTGCAATTGTTTTGACGCACGAACTTGTGCATTTGAAATATCGAACCACTGATGAAAGATTTACAAATTTTCACACATTTTTAACTTTATATGAAAGCCAAAGCCAATATTTAAATTATTGCTCACTGATTTTTGCAAATATGGTTTTCAGCCACTCATTCTATCCTATCGCTTATGACTGTTGTTATTATATAGCAGATTATCTCGACTTGAGTTAGAAAATTTTAATTTATTTAGTTTAATATTAACATTGCTGTCAACATTTTTTATTAAATTACTATTTTGACCAAATTATTAATCACATTTTAAAAATTATATCATAGTGTAATAACAAACATTGGACGAATGCCCGTTGAACTGTTTACTTGCCTGTTTGACTTGTTGGCTGGTCCGTTTGACTGGACATTGTCCGATTCTTGAAATGTGAAATTTCAACTGGATACCGCAAAAGCCCAAAACAAAAATTTTTGAATACTTCGCAAAATTCCGTTATCGCCAGCCCGCCCCCCGAGTTGCTTACTGTAAATATAGCAACACTGATAATGAAATTCAAATAGTGGAAATCCAGATAATTTTAATTTAAATTGTGGCGATTCAAATAATAGCAACTCTGTTTCAAATAATTTTCACAAACCCCAGCGAGCAGTTACCCCGGTCAATTCGCTGTCTTATACATTGATGATGGCATTTGTTTAGGCGGTGGCGAAATCGTTTAAGAGTTTGCAAGATTTAAAATAATCTATTATTAAAAAATTGTGGTTAGTTGCAATTTTGTACATTGTTTAATGTTCGCAAGTTAATTAATAAAATTCAATTAATCTCGACAGATATTCCGGCATAATCAATTTTAAAATATCAAATAATATTAGATAGATATTAAATTCATAACAAAACCTAGTCGACTCCAATAATAGTATTTAATATTTGGTTATTATAAGATATATTAATAATCCCAATTAATTGCAATCATTGCACGGATGCCGAAACTTTGCAGGTCCCCGCTTGATTGCGTTAAATAGGAAAGAACTCCAGATTCGCTAATATATCGATGTTGAGCTTGACCAGCTGAAGGATAGCGGTACCCTCTTAGAAGATATTCCGAATAATTTAAAGCATTGGTTGTATCTCCGGCAAGATAGGAAGTTTTTGATCCTTTACTTAAATCATTAGTTGCCAGGTATGATGAACACATTAAGTGATGTCCTGAATAATATGGATCGTTATCTCTTGCCATAAGCCAAAAATTTCCCGTAAATGTCCCACCATTTGAACCTAATTTAGTGCCAAGGCTCATAGTTTTAAGTAAAGCTTTTTCATTCGTTGTAAAAATCTTATCTCTGATTGGGTTTATTTTTGAAAAAAAAGTAGATTCAGAATATTTAGAAGGGAAAATACAATCTGCAATTAAATTTTCACTCAAAAGTACTATTTGTCTTGAAGAAATGTTATTTAACATCGTTCTATCATTTGCGGTAAGGATTTGTGTCGAAAGATAGTCAACTCCGTAGACACCAGTTGTAGGATAAGCTTCATCAGTTATAATTATCCAACGAATAGGCTCAACCGAATAATAATTATCATCTTTTATTACATATCTAATATTTTGATTTAAGTCATTTGTATAATAATAAGCACCGTCTACCCATGTTTCACTGGTTGGGGTTGCATTTATTTCAGTTGTTGTCCCAGCAAAACTTTGAGGTGCGTTCCCCATTTCTAGATAATACATACCTGCATAAGCACCATCCTTATATTGATTTAGTGTCCATGTCAAAGGTAAGTCAGTTCGCAAATTAATTTTAATCTGAATTGCATTTGCATTTAAGCCCGTTGTATTTGTTGATTTGATTTTGAATGTTAGCAAGCTTATGGAAGGACTACCCACTTCCACCGCGGTTTCGGCGGTTTCATAAGAAGGGTTTGTTACTGTGCTAAACGGGGCTATTTTTTCGCCTGTACCAACAAATTCTATATTCGTCCGATAATAAACACTATCAGTTGTGCTGTAATTTTCAACATAAACATAAAACTCTATTTCGCCACTTGCGTCACATTTTAAGCCATTGCTTGCTCCAGAGCCTAATTGTTCAAATAAGTTTTTCGTAAGCGGTGTTGTGTCCTTTGTATTAAAGACTAAAGCTGAGTTTGCAGTGTTAAAAGCGGTTGTTTCCCCCGCTCCGTCAACTGTTGGGCTGTCTTGATAAAATTCACCCGCGGTGCTACTGTTCGTTGCAAGATAAACTTTGGCAGTGACCAAAGGGTCATAAGAAACATTGACAGTTAACCCCACTTTTGAAGTGCTTAATATTGCCCAAGCCGCCCCAATCATAACCGTTAAAGTTATAAGCAAAGCGGTTCCAGTTGCAATCAATTTTTGCATTCTTTTATTTAACATAAAAATTTTTTCCTTTTAAATATGGATTAACTCCATAATTAATTTTATATTATATGGAGATAATTTATATTTGTCAAGCAAATTAAAAAAAAATATTGATTAACCCAATATATAATTTAAAATAATTAACAAGTGGTAAAAATGGACAAATTAAAACAATTAAGGAAAACTAGAAATATTACGCAAACAGAGATTGCGAATTTTTTGCATATTGAACAATCCACATACAGCGGATATGAAACAGGGAAAAGCAAACCATCTATTGATATTTTAAAAAATATTTCTAAATTTTTAAATACAAGCATTGACTATCTTGTTGGAAATGAAAACTCAAATGAATCATACAGAATAAACTTAACTAAGCAAGATTTAGAATTACAAGATTTAACCGAAAAACTAAATGAAATTGAAAAAGCAAAAGTCATTGGCTATGCAAAAGCACGCCTTGAAGAACAAAACCAACAAAATAATAAAAATAAAAAATGAGCAATAATTATTTTAATTAACTTAAGCAAATTGCGTAGTTAACCTTGACTTTTGGGGTTTTTTAGAATACAATTTATTTTATTAGTAATCCAAATTATTTAAGCAAAGCAATTAATTAAAACAAAGTTTTTTATAAAAATTTAAAAAATATATAAAAAATTAAAAAATTAGGAGCAAAAATGTTTATATTAGATATGCAAAAGCAATTATTAAGTGAAACGGTCGAAAATTTTAATCTTATTCGGAGTTGTCTTTGACGAAAAAAAATTAAAACAAATTATTTCAGATTGTCAAAATTTTTCTAATTCGCTAGTATCATATGATAACTTTGAAAAAATCAAAGAGAACGGCAGGAAACAAAAAACTGCCGAAGATAAACTTGAATTATTAAACAATATTCAATCAAAAATAAATGATTGCAATTCAATAATTGAACTGCTTGAACAAAGCGATGATGAGATTTTGGCAAAAGAACTTGAAGAAAACTTACAAAATCTTTCCAAGTCATTGCAAGAAATTAAACTTCAAGCATTGTTAAACGGAAAATATGATTCAAAAAATGCAATTTTAACTTTGCATTCCGGAGCGGGCGGAACTGAAGCCCAAGATTGGAATCAAATGCTTTTTCGAATGTATTCAATGTATGCAGAAAAAAAAGGCTATAAAATCACCGTGCTTGATTTGTTAAGCGGTGATGAGGCGGGGATAAAAAGCATAACTTTTTTGGTTGACGGGGTGAACGTCTACGGTTTTTTAAAGGCTGAAAAAGGCGTGCACCGGCTGGTTAGAATTTCACCGTTTGATTCAAATGCTAGACGCCATACAAGTTTTGCCTCAGTTGAAGTTATGCCTGAACTTGATGAACTTTCAGAAATTCAAATTAAGCCGGAAGATTTAAGAATTGACACTTATCATTCAAGCGGAGCGGGCGGTCAGCACGTAAACAAAACGGACAGTGCGGTCAGAATAACTCATCTTAAAAGCGGAATTGTTGTAACTTGTCAAAATGAACGCTCTCAAACAAAGAACAAAGAAACTGCAATGAAAATGCTTTTTGGAAAACTTGCCGAAAGACAAGAGCGAGAAGAAATTGAAAAAATGGATAAAATTCGGGGCAATATCAAAAAAATTGAATGGGGAAGCCAAATTCGTTCTTATGTTTTTCAGCCTTATACCCTAGTTAAAGATCATCGCACTGGACACGAGACCAGCGATATCAACAGCGTTATGAACGGCGAAATTGAAGATTTTATTAACAGTTTCTTGGTTGCGTCAAGCAGATAATTTTAAAATATTTAAGAATTTATATTTTGATTTTTATTATTAAAATGAAATTTAATAACCAATACTGAAAATGACATAAAATTTTAAATTATAATATCTTTATCTTCAAATCTACCATTTTGTTTAAAATAGCCAAGAGGAAAACTAATTTCATCGTTTTTATGTTTTTGTTGCCACCTTAAGGCTAAATTTTTTAATTCTTTTGCAGTAATTAATAAGATTTGTGTATCGTTTGTTAAAGCATACTTTGCACATTCTTTTGTAGAATCTAGAGAAAAATCAGGAGCAATTACCATAAAAACTGCAACTTGTTTTTCAGAATTTCTGATATATCTATCAAACTGTTTAATATGGTCTAATAATTTAACCTGTCGCTCCTTTGATTTATTATCCCACATAATTAATTTATCATTAAAAGACAATATACCATCGGGGTGATCAGAACCTTTCAAAAGCAATGGTTTATGCCGTAATAATTTTTCAAACAAATAGTTAGTTGCAATTTCAAAATTTCTTTCACATTCCAAGTCTTTACTTAAAATGTTTTGTTTTCTTAGAAATTGCATATTTCTATCAGCTAATGCTTCATATACTTCAAATAACAATTCTCTTGAATCTTTCGTTTCTGTTTCTATTTGCTTGAAATTATCATAGTATTTTGTTATTCTTTGAACTAATTCTGATTTTGTCCCAGATACATTAATTTCAAGTTTTTTACACCATTCAAACAGCGTACCTTTATCCAGCCCATCGGTAAGAGTATAACCGCCTAATAAATTTGATGGATTAACTCGTTCAATGACCAAATTTTGTAAATATGTAAGAGTTCCATTTACATCATAATCAATATTTGATTTATTCAAACATTCTGCTAAATATGACTTATTTCTAACATATTTATAATTTATTAATTGTTGATAGCCACTTTCTTTAATTTCAATATTAAACATTTTTCTTAAATTTTCTGCGATTTCAATAGGTAAAATATCATAATCAATATTGTGTGAATCTCTTATGCTACAAATAATTCCATTTGATTGCAAATATTTCCTTATTTCATTAATTTGTGATTTTGTATGCACTAAGTTATTGTTTTGTGGAAACTTTTTTATCTGTGCTTCAAATATTCTATACTCTCTTTGAGTTATTCCAAATTTAGTCCTAACCTTTTCAATTAAATTTTTTTCATCAACGGAAATATTATCATCATTACCCCAAGCTGATTCCAATATAAATCTAAACAGTTTTTCTCGTTCATTTGAATTTTTTTCTTGGTGTTCATTAGATTCATTGATAATTTGTTGTTCATATTTAATAATTTCTTCATCGACAATTTTCTGACTTTCTTGAAAGTCATCTTTATTAAGTAAAATATTTAACACAAAAATTGGAGCCAAAACTCGGATATCTCTCTTATCATTTAAGATAATTGATTGCCAAGCGTTCCTTAAATTTTCAAAATTGGAATATTGAGGGGCTGTTTTCAGTAAGGCTTTAATTAGTTCTTCTTGTGTTAGTTGTTTATTATCAATAACATAAGCGTTTGTAATTCTTTTTAGATCAATAAAGGTTGAAATATTTTTAAAGCATTCTTCGATTTTCATAAAATCTCCTTAATATATACAATAATAACATATTTCAACAAATTTGTCATAAAAAATATTTAATATGTAATGAAAGAATATAAAAAAAATAATTAAAAATTACGATTTTCGCAATTTTTAATTATTTTTTTAATATTTTTTAATGATTTAATTATGATTTATTCGTTTTTATAATAATATACAAATAATTCCGCCTTTACCATCATTCACAATTCGTGTGAGAGTTCTTCTTATTTTTCGCTGGGCTTCAACAGGCATTAATACCAGTTTGGATTTTATGCCGTCATTAACAAGTGAATGTAAACTTTTTCCGAATATGTTTGTCTGCCAAATGCTGTCCAAATTATTTTCAAATTCATTGTTTAAATAATTTACTAGGTCTTGACTTTGTTGTTCTGTACCAACAAGCGGATTGATTTCAGTTTCAACATCAATTTTCATTATGTGCAAACTTGGAGCAGAAGCCTTTAATCTAACACCGAAGCGTCCACCTTGTTTTACAATTTGCGGTTCATCAAGCGTTAAATCTTCAATGCAAGGATTAACCACGCCATAACCCGTTTGCTCAACTTGCGTTAATGCCTCTTCTAATTTTTCATAAGTTTTCTTTGCAACGGCAAGTTCACGAATATAATTTATAAGATGAAAATCATTTTTAATTTCAGTGCCACATTGACAGGATAAAACCTTATAAAATAAATGTGGTTTTGGCATTATTTTAAAACTTACGCAACCTTCACCCAGTTTAATTTTGTCAATTCCAATTGGTTCAAAATCATTGTTTTCGGCAAAAGCAGTTGCGGTTTTATCAATTTGCCCAATTTTTATTACTTTATCGCTAAACTTTTTCACTTCATTTATGATTGACCTTATAATTTCATCTTCGAATGGAAGCGCTTGCATCCACTCTGGCATATTAACTTTCAGCACCTTAATTGGA
Source organism: Clostridia bacterium (assembly GCA_028694075.1). GTDB lineage: Bacteria > Bacillota > Clostridia > Christensenellales > UBA1242 > UBA5489. The sequence continues at coordinate 16,324 of JAQUUD010000010.1, read as the reverse complement.
AATTCCAAAAGAATTTTTTCAAATATCTTTTCAATGTCATTAGAATTTAAATTCATTACGTCCATTGCCATAACAGATACTCCATATTTGTTTTCTAAATGTTGCTTAAGGTCTAAGCATTCCGCACTTTCGGGCTCTTTTGAATTTAATAAAATTACAAACGGTTTGTTGGCGCAGGTAAGTTCACGGATCACACGCTCTTCCGCTTCTATATAATTATTTCTTGGAATATCATTTATTGTGCCGTCGGTTGTCATAACAATTCCGATTGTTGAATGTTCATCAATAACTTTTTTAGTTCCGATTTCAGCCGCTTCTTCAAAAGGTATTTCTTGATTAGTCCACGGGGTTTTCACAAGTCTTGGCTTTTTATTTTCTTCGTGACCCATTGCCCCTGAAATAAGATAACCCACGCAGTCAATCATTCTTACTTTCATTTCAACATTGCCAGAATTTCCCCCCAGATTAATTTTAACTGCTTCATTGGGCACAAACTTTGGCTGAGTTGTCATAATGGTGCGACCTTCGGCACTTTGTGGCAATTCATCAATTGTGCGGTCCCGAACATTTTTGTTTTTTATATTTGGAACAACCAAATTTTGCATAAACTGTGTAATAAAAGTCGACTTACCTGTGCGAACCGGCCCCACAACCCCGACATAAATGTCCCCGTTTGTTCTGTCTTTTATATCTTTATAGATAGAGAATGCTTCCATAAAACCTCCGCATATGTAATATGTTATGCTGTAACATTATGAGTTATTCCAGCAGAAATTAAAAGATTGATGATTGCATTTGATTAAATTATGATTATTTTTAAAAAAATTAAAATATATCTAAGTTGCTAAGTTTTAAGTTCGCTTAAATTTAGATATTTTTGTGAAACTTAGTTAAGATTATTATATTCAAGATATTTATGAATTATATTGTTAAAGTTAGAACTAGTTTGAAAAAGATTTTTATGCTTCATAATAAAAAACCACTGCATAAAAAACACCGTCGGCGAAAAGCAGTCGCCTTTTAATGGCGACTGCCACGGCAGGCTTTTTAAAGCCTGCCGGCTTTTGCCTAAAGGCAAAAGCATTTCGCCGACGGCATAATCAAACGGACAGAATAAACAATCCAATAACCTTATAAATTTATTAAGAAATTCACAAATTTGTTAAACAACCAAACATCAAATAAACATCAAAAGCTTTCAAGAAATCATCAAAAAAGTATATAAAAAAACAAGAATAAATTTATTTGTCAAATAAAATTATGCTATCAAAAAAATAAAGCATTAATATTGTTATTAAAAATCAGATTAATTTATTATAAATATTTATATTTAACTATGCTTAATTAAAAAAGCAAACAAAATATAATAATTATAAATCTTATTTAAATAATCCAGAAAGCCAAGCACAAATGCGGTCAAACCAATTTGTAATCGGTTGAATTTGCGTTGGCTCAACAAGCGCTGGCGGAGTTATTTCAATAATATTTACAATTTCGGGATTTTCGCCGTTGTTATAATTATCCAACTGTTCAATTTTTATCAAATATTGAATCTCATTTATATGATAATTGATTTCAGATATATTGCGTGCCGTGTTTGAAAGTTCTATTGCATTTGAAATTGTCCAGCACGAACAAATCAAAAAAATGATTGAATATGTAATTAAAGACAATTTTGCTCTAAATCTTTTTTTTGATTTATTTTTTTGTTTTATGTCTGAAGAATTAATTCCCGATGCTTCAATAAAGTCATAATTCGGTGTTTCCATTACGCTGGGCTGATATTTTAAACTGATTTCTTGATTTGGTTTATTCGTAACTGAAGAGTCCGCCAATAAATTTTTAATATTAAAAGAATTTTCTTTTGAAATATTTGCTGATGTTTTATCGAACTCGGTTTCGCTTCTGATATTTTGATTTGCATTTTTTTTAGAGTTTGCTTTAAAAAAATCGGCGTTGAATGCATTTTTTACAAGATTGGGTTTTTCGGCAGTTCCAGTTTGTTGTTGAGCACTTTCATTGGCTTTTTCTTTAATTTTCTCATCAAACAAAGCAGTTAAACTTTTTTTGCTTTTATCTTCCATAAAAATACCTGCCTTTTACTTTAATAAATTTTAACAAAGTTGAGGTGCTTTTGTAAAGCGATTTTTAATTTAATTCTTTATTGCAAAATTAAATCGTTTATAAACTTCCGCGTTGCCTAAAATTTTCATAATTTCATAAATGTCCGGAGAATTTTCTTGACCTGTTATAGCAATTCTGATTAATCCAGTTAAATCTGCCAAGTTGCCAACAAATTTTTCAGGATTGGCTTTATATTCTTTCATATCAGTTGCAAAATTAAACTCAGCGCCTAACTTTTTTATCTTGTCAAACCAATCATCTTTTGAGTCTTTTTCATTATATAAATTCTTATATTTCATTAAAACTTTTTTTATTAAATTTTTATCAAATTTATTTCCAAAATTTAATTCAAACCCTGAATCAAACATATATTTAAAGTAATCATATATATGCGATAAGTTTATAATGTCTTTTCTAGGATTTTTCTTTTCTCTGTCGATTGACAATACTGCCTTGACAAAATCAGGGTTTTCAAGAATGATTTTATATAAAGGTGTATTTAGTTTTTCACGCAAAATTTCAAACTGCGGTTTGCTGTCAATAATTTCATTAAATTCGTTAGTTCTGATTGCCCAATCTTTTAATTTTTCAAAAAGTTCCTGAGTGGTCATTTTCGAAATAATTGTTTTTGAAATATCATCTAATTTTGCCAAGTCTAGCATCGGGCTTGATGTGCTTAATTTTTTTGGATTAAACATAAATTCTTCGTTTGAAACATCAGGATTTTTTGCCCGCCAAATTTCAAAATTGCTGTTCGCCAAATTAAGTAAATATTCAATAACGGCATTATTTGGATAACCCGCTAAAATAAAATATCGCATATCTGCTTCGGGGTCAAAGCGTTTGCTTAATTTTCTTTTGTTTCCTGTCAACTCATCATTTTTGCAAATTAAAGCAGTGTGAGCATAAGGTATTTTTTCAAATCCTAAATTTTCAAATACATCTAAATGGAATGCAACGCTGGAATACCAATCGCTTCCCCGAACCACCAAAGTTGTTTTCATTAAGTGGTCATCAATAGGGTGGGCAAAGGCATATGTCGGCAACCCATCGCTTTTAAGCAAAACGCCATCTTTGTTATTTGCCGGCACAGGTCTTTTGCCATAAATCACATCATCGACAAGGATTGTTTTGTTTTCACTGTCAGATGATTTTAATCTTATAGCAAAAGGCTTTTTTTGTTTTAAATTATTTGCAATCTCATCAAAACTTAAATTTCTGCAAACATCTTTTTCCGCGATTGAATTTGTTTCTTCAAGCATCAGTTCTCTTTTTTCAACAATTTCGGATAGGTCTTCTTTTTTTTCACAAAAACACGGAAAAGCCTTACCTTCCGCCACTAATTTTTTTGCAAATGCTTTATAAATATCTGTTCTTAAACTTTGAGTGTATGGTCCATAATTTCCGTTATCTTTGCCGTCTTCGGTCAGCCCTTCATTAGGCTCTAGCCCAAACTCTTTCATAACCTGTAAGGCAACAATTCCGCTTCCGGTTTTTTCTCTTTTTTTATCTGTATCTTCAAGCCTAAAATAAAAAATCCCGCCCGTTGACTTGGCAATTCGGCTGTCAACAAGTGCCTGAAAAAAATGCCCTATATGCAAAAATCCTGTCGGGCTAGGTGCAAATCTTGTAATCTGCGCTCCCACTTGCAAATTTCTTTTTTTATATTTTTCTAAATAATAATCGGCATCGTGAGGCAAAGCCGGAAAAAGTAAATCTGCTAATTTTTTATTATCCATTCTAATATCCTTTTAATATTTTTTTCTTAAAAATTGTTTTTTTTACTTTATACTTTTGATATGTCAATAAGAACTAAATCTTTAAGTTTAAGCCTTTCTTTTCATTGCGGTTGTTGACACATTATAACATAAATTCCAGTAAACAACAAATAAACCCAAACACAAGATGCAAAAAATTTAATTAAATTAAAACTTTTATTATTAAATTATTTGCATTAAAAATTTGTTTTTTGTAATAAGTGTTTAAATGATTTTCCTTTATTAAATTCGTAAGATATAAAGTTTAATTCAATATAATTTGACTTTTTGAGCATTTCTTTATAAAATGATTAAAATAGGAGTTATATATGCAAAAAATAAAAGCAAAAACACTTTCAGGATTTATGGAACTTACCCCGGAAAAACAAATTGTATTTAATGAAATGAAAGATAAAATAATTTCAGTTTTTAAACTCAATGGGCTTTCGCCAATGGATACTCCGATTTTGGAGTATAGCGAAGTTTTGCTCGCCAAGGCGGGCGGTGAAACGGAAAAGCAAATTTATAGATTCAAAAAAGGCGATACTGATATGTGTATGCGATTTGATTTGACAGTGCCTTTTGCAAAATATGTTGCAATTCATCAAAATGAACTGATTTTTCCTTTTAGGCGTTATCAAGTCGGCAAATCTTTTCGTGGGGAGCGAGCACAAAAAGGAAGATTTAGGGAGTTTTATCAATTTGATGTGGATATTATCAGTGATGAAAATTTAAGCCTCAATGCTGACGCCGAATGCATTGACATATTCAGCCAAATTTTTGAAGCCTTAGACAAGCGGGTTATAATCAAAATTAACAACAGAAAAATTATTAACGGGTTGATTGAGTTTTATAAATTAACTGATAAATCTGATGAAATAATGTTGTTATTAGATAAAAAAAGCAAAATATCAGAAGAAAAATTTTTGGAAGAATTGAAAAAGTTAACTTCAAAAGCAAATGAAATTCAAAAAATTTTGAATTTAAATGAACCGCAAGCATTGTTGAATTATAAAATTGAAAACAAATTGTTTTGGCAAGGCGTGCAAGAAATGCAAGAACTCTTAGAAATTCTAAAAATAAGAGATATAAAAAATCAGTATGTTTTTGACCAATCAATTATTCGGGGACTTGCATATTATACAGGCACTGTTTTTGAAGGGAATCTAGTTGATTTAGATGAAAAAATCTCAGTTGGTGGCGGAGGAAGATATGATAACCTTGCCGAAACTTTTACGGATAAAAATTTTTGTGGAGTTGGTTCAAGTGTGGGTCTAAGTCGCTTGTTTGATTTGCTGGATAAAAACGGATTACTTCAATTTTCAAAAACAACAATATCTTCGCTTGCAATAATTCCGCTGAATAATACAATAAAAGAGTGCCTTGCCTTATCAAAAACACTTATTAAAAGTGGAATAAGCAACGAAGTTTTATATTTTGATAAGCCTTTTAAAAGCAAACTCAATTATGCAAATAAAAAACGAATTCCTTTTATAACGGTTGTCGGCGAAGATGAAATTCAAAGCAATTTATATTCGCTGAAAAATATGGAAACTGGAGAAAGTATAAAAACAGACAGCCGAGGATTGATTGAATTGTTAGGAGGAAAGGTTGAATAATAATAAAACCGAAAAGTATTCTGAAAAGATTAATGCTGGAAATATAAATTCAAATAATTTCCAAAAACACAATTCCAAAAAAATTGATGTGCAATCTAATAATTTGATAACTGGAAAACCTAAATTGGAACAAACACAAAATAAAGTGAAAGGTTTTGAAAAAATTCAAACAAATTCGAAAGAACCAATTTCTCAGGTTAATATTTCTGTTTCTCAAAGTAATCCAAAAATCGATTTAAAAAAGAACCGTAAAAAATATTTTGCTAGTTCAAAATTTAAGAAAAATAAATCTCAGCCTGAGATTATTAAAAATGGCATTAAGCCAGAACCTGATAAAAAATTTTTACAGCCAGCAGTTGAAAAGATTGTTTCTCAACCAAAGCCTAAACAAAATGCTCCGCAAGGTGCTTTTAAAAAGCAAAAAGCGATTATTCCCAAAATAATATCTCAAATAATTGCAAATCAAAAAATAGAAAATGTAAAAAACGAAAAACAAAATTATGCAAAAGAGAAAACCGCAAGTAATCAAATTCAAAATACAAAAATTCAAAATACAAAAATTCAAAATGCAATAATTTTAAATAAAAAAATTTCAATTCAAAGCATTGGAAATGAGAAACTTGCAAGTGAAAAAATTTCAAACCAAAGCAATGCAAACCAAAGCAATTTAAATAAAAAAATTGTAAATGAAAACATCTCAAATATTAAGATTGCAAATGAAAAAACTGCAAAACAAAAGATTGCAGGAACTGAAAATGAACATAAAAATATAGAAGTTTCTGGCGACTTGGCGGGCAATCATTATGTTAAGTTATTAAATGTTGTTTCTCCGAAACTCAGCATAAAGAAAACGAACGAGAAATTTCCTTTAATGCTTGCGTTTATTGGCGATGCAGTTCACACACTTTTTGTTCGCTCATTCTTTATGGCAAGCAGTGCCGGAACACCTGAAACACAACATAATTTAAGTTCCAATTATTGCCGGGCAAAAAGTCAAAGCGAGGCGCTTGATTATTTGCATGAGTCTTTGAGTGAGCAAGAGCAGGATTTGGCAAAAAGAACAAGGAACGCAAAAAATCACAGTTCTTCCAAAAACACAAGTCCCGAAGATTACAAAAAAGCAACTGCTTTTGAAGCAATTGTCGGATATTTATATTTATCAAATCAAATTAAGCGCTTGCAAAAATTACTTTTAAAATTTATGGAGAAAAAATGATTATATATGGAAAGAATGCAATAAAAGAAGCATTAAATAGTGATGTTACAATCAACAAACTTTTTGTTGAAAACGGAAAACGTTTAGACAAATTTGAACAAGAAATTTTGGAACTTGCAAAAGCAAAAAAAATTAAGATTGCTTTTGAGCCCAAAAATTTTTTAACGCAGAAATGCACAAATTCTAATCATCAGGGATTTATCGCGGATATTACAAAATTTATTTATTCAACAACAAATGATATTTTGGAAAATGCTCATAAAAAAGATGAACAACCTTTTATTTTGATTTTGGATAGCATAACCGATCCGCAAAATTTTGGTGCGATAATAAGAAGTGCTGAATGTGCTGGTGTTCATGGCATTATCATAAGCAAAGATCGCTCTTGCAATGTTAATGAAACAGTTTATAAAACAAGTTCAGGTGCAGTAAGTGATATGCTCATTGCAAAAGTAACAAATATTGCCCGAGAAATTGAAACCCTAAAAAAGGAAAATATTTGGGTTTACGGTTTGGAGCTTGGCGGAAAAAATATTTATGACACTAAACTTGGCGGAGCGATTGCTCTGGTTGTGGGAAGTGAAGGAAACGGATTAAGACAGCTTGTAAAAGAAACTTGTGATGAAATCATTTCGCTTCCAATGCAAGGGCAAATAAATTCCTTAAATGCAAGCGTTGCAACCGGCATTGCCGTTTATGAAATTTTAAGACAACGATTAGGCTAAAAGATTTCTTCATTATAATTTAATTTAATTAAAAAAAATAAACATTGTAAAGCAAGTCGCTTAAGTTTATAATCTAGGAGCGGAGGTAATAAAAATGCAAACATTTTTATTATCGAAGCGACGACGAATTCAAGCGAGGAAGTGTGAGCGGTCGCGAACGAATTGCAACGCAATTCAATTTTGATTAATCAAAATTTGCTGCCGAAGTTTATAATCTAGGAGCGGAGGTAATAAAAATGCAAACATTTTTATTATCGAAGCGACGACGAATTCAACTTTGTGCTGAGCGAATGAAAATGAGCAAAAAAGCGGTGGCTTTTTACAATTTTTAACGAAGTAAAAATTGACAGCACAAAGTTTAAAATTTAGCAGTGAAAGTTAAAATTATAATCTACTTTTAAAAAATATTATAATAAATTGGGGAAATATGAACTTTGAACAATTAAAAGATGAAGAATTAATAAAAAAATATCAAGACGGCGATGAGCAGGTCATTGATTTTATTTTATCAAGATATAATAATATAATACATAATGTTTCCGGCAGATATTTCTTGATTGGCGCTGAGCCAGAAGACTTATTTCAAGAAGGGCTGATTGGCTTGTTTAAAGCTTGTCAAAAATTTAAACTCACCAATGAAAATTCATTTAAAACTTTTGCTTATCTTTGTATTGAAAGGCAAGTCCAAAGTGCAATTAAATCTGCAAATCGTTTAAAAAACAGTGCGTTAAATAATTCTTTATCGCTTAACGCTCAATTTGAATTAACTCTTTCAAATGTAGATGGGCTTAATGAAGAAAGTGTAGTGAAATATATGCCGTCTGATGAACCTACGCCCGAAGATATTTTGATTGAAGAAGAAACATATTTGGAAAGATTAAAACAAATAAAAGCAACATTATCCGATTATGAATTTAAAATTTTGATACATTATATAAAAGGCTATAAATATTCATATATTGCAAATTTGATTGATAAAGATTTTAAAAGCATTGATAATGCTCTTACAAGAATAAAACAAAAACTAAGTTTCCTAAAAAATTTAAAATAAATTTTTAATTAAACAATAAAAAATTAACAATAAATAAAAAAAATTGCCAATAAATTAACTAAAATTAAAAAAAAATATTAAAAAACAAAATAAATTGTAATAAATTTAATAAACAATAAAAAATTAAATAAATAATAAAGAAATAATTAAAAATTATTAACAGCCGAAAGCATCAAATCATTAACTGATTTATTTTCAAGCGAATAAATAATAATTTTGCCTTCTCTGCGATATTTAACAATTTTTTCGCTTCTTAAAATCTGAAGTTGATGGCTAACCGTTGTTTGATTAAGATTTAATAGAATGGAAATATCATTAACGCACATTTCAGACATACAAAGACAGGTCAATATTTTTAGACGAGTATAGTCTGAGAAGTTTTGAAAAAAGCATGCCATTTTTAAAATGGTGTTTTTATTTGGCATATAATCCAAAATTTCTTTTTTGTTCCGTTCTGTTAAAATTAAAAAATTATTCATAATTTAACCTCCTTTGTTTTAATTTTGAAAATCATTAAAATTTTTTATTGATTAAATTTTATCGTTAATTTCTTATTTAAAAATTTTGTATCAAAATAATATTTATTTATATTTATAATGTAAAAATTTTTACAACTAATTTTTTTAATGATTAATCAATTGATTTATCCTAATTTCATAAGTGATTTTAACTTAATTTTTAACAAAAATGCAGTTTCTTGCATATACAAAAAATGTACATAGAAAAAATCAAATTGTCAATGTCGAAAATTTAAATTTATTATTGAAAAACAAAAGATATAATCAAATATTTGCGGTTTAATTAAAATGCATTTTAAAATATGTGTTTTTATAAAAGGGAGGGATTATGAATTTTTCGCAGGATATTGTCTTAGTTTTATTAATTTCGATTTTTGCACAAAGCACCGGAACTGAACTTGCAACAAACACCAATTTCTTATTATTATTATTGCTTGCTTTGTCGGCACAAAATCAATGTTGCAATCCGTGTGGGTGTCCGCCAAATCCTTGCAATCCTTGCAATCAATGTGGCTGTTCAAGATTTTTTTAAAATTTTAATATAACTTTTTAATATGTTGTTCCACGTAGGGATATATTTTCTTTTATGGTTATTAAAATAATGTTATAGGTAATAATTCAATTTGCTCTGCCAACAAATCCAGCAGAAACTAAAACTGGATAGTTCTCACTCTAAAAAAATAACAAAACAAAAGTGATAAAAAAAGTTGTAATTAATTTTTAAAATTAATTACAACTTTTTTTAGCGGGAGCGTTCATCATTTTGACTTGGAAAACATTCTTGTAAAACTTGAGTCCAAACTCTTCGATATTCATTTGTTTTGTCAAATCTTATTTGTGGCTGTGTGATTGCCTGAGCCAAAGCCGATTCTATATTTATTCGAAGATTAAATTTTCTTGGCAAAATTTTAAATATTTCCATATTTTTCCCAGTTTGAAAAAAATCATTTATTTCAGTAAGATTATGAGTTATTTCTTTGTTTTCGGGTGCTTGCGGATTAAATCTTTTTAAATATGAAAAAATATTTTTAGTAAAAACCACATTTGGCTCTAAAAACTCATTTCTGCTTGCAAAATATGTTCCAAATTGTGGCAGGGGTGTGTTGCCACTTAAAATCCAAGAAAGATATTGTGTAAGATATATACAATCTGAGTAAGCAGCCTTTATATCCTCATCTGAGAGATTTTCAGGAAGTTTTATTACCGGTCTGTTATCATATTTTTTAAAATCTTGTGCTAAGGACATTTTTTCTCCTTTAATAAATGATTGTTTTCATATGAAATAAATTATAATACTAATATATCAACATAATTTTCTCTAACGACGTTCAAATTGTGTTTTGTTTCTTTCTTCCTCTGCGGCAGCTTTATGCAATTTTGATTGCCAATCAGTCCATTTATTATAAAGCCTTTGATAATTAGAACCCCAATCTTTTATGAACTGGTTGTTCTCATCAAACACAAAATTCGGATTATCTCTTTCTCGTAATATTGTAACCACAGCGCCTTCAACATTTGGTCGTTCTCTTAACCAAACACCTCGTTGACAAAGGAAAAGCCCCTTGCCATTAGGAGCTGATATATATTCAACTAAGGCTTGTAAATTCTTAACTGTTTGAGGATATTTATCAAAATCTAAACTTTCAATAGTTTTGACAATTTCTTCTAAAAGTTCAAACTTTCTAACATCGGTAACAAAACCTTTATTTAATAAAGTTTCTTTACATTTTTTTTGATAGTCCAAATGCACGCTTTCAGCCAAGCCGTGATTTTTTACAATATGACCGCCAATGAAATCAACAAGAGCAATTAATTCTGTCCAATTTTCATCAACAAGAGTTTTAAGTTGCTTTGGGCGATTGGCATCTATCCAATCTATTCCTTTCCAATCAGGAGCGGGGAAATCTATAGTAATCAATGAAGGACCTGGCTCGGGTTGCCTTATAAAATTAAACACCTTTTTAAATAATGACATCATTTCTCCTAAATAATTTAAATAATATTATCACAAAAATAATAATTTGTAAACAAAGACACTTACTGGGAGTTTTATCTGCTAAGTTCTTGGTTTTGCTGTTTTCCTGAAATTTGTGTTTGTTCTAAACGTTTTTGATATATTGGGGACATTGCGTCTGATTTATTGCCCATAAGATTTATTAGCCCCGAAACGGAATTGGATCTATTGTCAGGCATATTTTCATTTTTTCCATTTTCATTAGTTTTGTTTTGCTGTGATTCGTCCTTGTTGTTATTAATTAAAAAATCCGTTACATCAATTATTGGTTTTTTGTCATTCTTATTATCATCTTTCTTGTCTTTTCCATCATCTTTTTTAGGCTTGTTATCACCGCCACCGCTTTTAGCGCCATCGCCTTTGCTTGCTTGTGCAGGCGCTTTGCTGGCTGGTTTACTAACAGTTGGGGCAGAAGGCAAAGCGGAAGCAGGCCCTTTTTTATTTTCTGCACTGAATTTTTTGCGGGCTTCGTTAATTTGACTCGCTGTCGGAGCATCAAGACCGTTTTCTGCTATGGCAGAGTCAATTAATTTATATAATTTTGCAATAAGCTCGGCATAAACAAATTTTTTACCTGCGGATTGAGTCTTGAATTTTGTTTGTTTTTCAAATTTTTCTGCAATATCTCTGCCTTTGGCGGAAGAATGCAAAATTTTAAGCAGTGCCTGAATGTGTTTTAATTCAGAGTCTTTTTTATCGGTTGAATATGTTTCAAGCACAGAGAATCGATAATAAGCAGATAAAGTAAATGGGGCAATACTTTCATTATTATAAAAAACTTTTCCTGCATCTTCATTTTTTGAATGTAAATGAAACGCTTTTTTAACTTTAAATAAATAATCATTGGTGAAAATATCTTGAAATTTTGCAACTATTGTTGAAATGTAGATTTTTTTTGATTGAGGTCCTTTTCTAAAACTTTCGACAAGTTTTAAATATGCAACCTTAATTAGTGGTTTACCTTCTTGAATAATATCTTTAACTGAAATAATAAAGTCAAATTGTACAGTTCCACAAAGCGCATATGCTTTATATTCATTATCATCTTTACTTGTTACAATTTTTTCAAGGATTATTAATTCTTTTGCTATGTCATTAGAAATTTGATATTTGTTTTTATCGATTTTTCCAAGTAAACAGTTTTTGTAAACTGGTGTTTGGGCAGTTTCCAAATTTGTATCAAGTTTTTTTATATCAAAGTTATTGCCATCAAATTCCTTAATTCTTTCTTTTTCACAGTCAGTATTTTGTTTATCCTTTTCATAATTTGCTCGACCACTGGCTTCATTGCATTTGCCGTTTACAATTTCTTGAGTTGGTTTTTTCATTTCATCTTTGCTGTTTGCTTGCAATTCGATATATTCTCTAACTCGTTCATTGCCGTAATTTTCTGGTTTCAAATTTTTTTGTTCAGGCTTTACTATTGCTGGGCTTTCGTCGCCACTCTTGTTCATTTTTTCTCCTTTTCTTATGAATTAAATCGTCTTAAATTGTAGTTTTGTTAATTTATATATTATAATGCAAAAAATTAAAAATTTAATTATTATTTTTGGTATTTTTTATATAGCACATTTAAGTGTATAATTATTTTAGTTATATTTTATATTATCGGAAGTTGGAAGAAAGCGGGGCGAAGCCACATTTTCTAACAACTGATGATAATTCAAGCTGTATGCCGGCGAAAAATTTATTTTTCGCAATTATCCGTTAGGATAATTTAAATTTTAATTTGATTAAAATTTAAAGACAAAGTTTATATTCTAGGAAGCCGAGGGTAGCAGAAATGCTTGCATTTATATTACCGAGGCGACGACGAATTCAAACTATATGCCAGCGAAAAATTTATTTTTCGCAATTATCCGTTAGGATAATTTAAATTTTAATTTGATTAAAATTAAAAGCATATAGTTTATATTATCACATTTACTAAAAATTGTAAACATTAAAATTTATCCGATTTGTATAATAATCCAGTATATCATATAACTTTGCATATCGATTAAGTTAAATAAAAAATTTTAATATCTCTTAGCAAAAGCTTTAAATTTTAAGAAATGATTAAATTTGTGAAAATATGGGGTATTTATTTTTTTAGGTATTTATGTTATTATATAAATATAAGCATCTTTGGAAAATGAAAAATTTTCGAAGTTCAGTTAAGTGAAAATAAGCAATATCTCAAACAAAATAAAGGAAAAATATGAAGCATCGTGAAAACAAAATGCATATGAATTTAGGAAGTTATATTATTATATTTTTTATGCTTGGCGTTATAACAGCAGTTTCGCTATTTATTTTTTTACCACGATATGATTATGAAAAAGCGTTTAATAATGTTGCATTAGCGCAAAGCGTTTACGATGAAGAAAACATAAACAGAAAAAATTTAGATGAATATTTGACTATTATCTCAGATTTAATACAAGGCACTAATCAAACAAATGAAACAAAATTAGATTGTTATATAACTTTGATTTCAATTCTAAATGATTCAAATGCGATTTGTTTGAATGCGCTTATTGGAGTTAATGCAAAGTCCGAATACAATAATTTGATTGCAGGGCAAAATGAAAAATTGCAGAATTATATAAATTATAAAGCCGAATTGGCAAATCATATCACAAGTTCAATGAGTGAGATTTTTAGAACTCCTGCTCCAAATCCGACAATAATAAATGAATATGTCAATCCATTCTTAAACAAATTGCAAATTTTTGTGCAAAATTTTTCTAACTTTTATATGTCAACCGCAAGCATTATTGAACACTGTTCTCTTCGAGGGATTGAAAACAATGAACTTGTAATTACCGCCAATACAGGGATAAATTTAGCGATTCAACGCATTATGGAAAAGTCGAATATTAATAACTATTATTCCGATGTCAACACGCTTAATTATTATGCCTCGATTATGCTTGACCAGCATTTTTATACGAATTATTATTCTCAGTTATATACAGTTGCCGGTGTAAATCAAACCTTAAATCAAATATGTTAATTTTTAAATTAAATTAAAAATATAATTCAAAAAATCTAAAAAGTGAAAAGAAATAAAAAATAAGGAAAAAATGAAAAAATTAAGTTTAATGTTATTAATAATGCTTGCATTTTTTTTGCCGGCTTGTTCGGATTCAAACAAGCCGTGGCTTAACATTCAAACAAGTATAAACGCCTTTTTAAATTCTGATGAATATCAAGAAATTGTTGACGGCGTAATAAATTATCCAACTGAAATTCAAAATAAAATTTACTCTTATAATCAGGAGTATAATGTATTAAATATTTATGCTAATATACTTTCATCTTGTTTCATCATTGCGGAAGATTTTTTAGGCAGTTTTAGCATCACTCCATTAAATTCTCGAATGGCATTAAGTTGGAGCAACAATCTAAACTTAATAATTCAAAATTTTAAAAATGAAGTAACTGTTTTTAATAATGCCAAAAATTATTACTTCAATTCAGTTGAAAATATAGGGCTTGATAATGTGATTGCAACGGGGCAACTAAAAGTATATAAAAAAGCGTTTTATTCTTTAATCTTGAAAGCGAATGAATTTAATAAAAATTTTTTAAACGCATATTCAGAACTTTATGGAAACGTTCAGGTTTCGCCTTCTTTCACTTCGCTTGATGCGTCAAAGGCAGTTGCTTTTTCTTTCAGTGAACTCACCGATATATATATCTCTTATGCTTTTACAGAATTTAAGGGAATTCACGGGCAAACAACATCATTTTATGTGGGATTAAGCATCTTGAAAAATAAATTAAGTTATACTGATTATAATGTAAATGCTTATGCAAACTGGCTGACTGCGTATAATGATTTTCAAATTGAAAAAGATTTGTTTTTAAAAGCATTGAATTATGTGGATTTAACAACCATTGCACCAACTGATGCAAAATCCCTAACATATAAAAATAAAATCGAAAATTTTGTTAATTATGATGCCAATATTTTTATCGATAAAACATTGTCTTTAATTTATTATTAAGTTCAAATATCTTAGGTTAATTTTTAATGATTATGTCTTTTTGTAAACATACTTATGTGTCGTGTGTTTTCAATTCTTCAACTTATTCTAGACAAAAATCTCATTTGAGTGCAAATAATAAAATTTAACTTAAGTTTTTAGCATAACAAAATGAATTAAGACAAATTATCGAAAATTTTCCGAGATTCTTTTTTATTTGGTTTTTTCACTGTAACATTTGCGATATCGATATCCATTTCAATTTGATTTGACAAACTGAGTTCTTCTTTCTTTTTTTCTTTGGTATAAATCAAAATCGCCTGACCGCTTCTGCTCTTAACAGCACCGCCAATTTGTTGATATATCATTGACCCGCCCATCATATGCAAAACTTCACCTTCATTTAAAGTTTTTATGGAAGCATTGTCGCAAAGATCTCTCACCTCTCCGGCATTTATTGTTCCAATTTTGGCCTTGTTAAGCATATAACCGATTTGCCCGTTCATCATCGTATCAATTTGAGCATTATTTTCCAGCCCTGCAATATTTCCGTTTATTAAAGTACCGATTTTGGAATTATTTCGCATAAACATAATTTGTCCTGAATTGAATGTTGATATAAAAGCATTTTTATCCATAAATTTTATAGAGCCGTCATTAAACGTGCCAATTTTTGTTCTGCCCGCAACATATTCAAATTGACAATAATTTAACGTTGTAATTTCAGCGTCATCTGTTGCTTTCTCTATGACGCCCGTTTTTACCATACCAATTGATGCTTTATTGCAAAGCAGTTTTATTGTTCCAGAGTGCATAACCTGAATTTTTGCCCTGCCACTTACTTCAATATACTCAGTATCAGTGCTTTCAAGCACGCAAACTGAACCCGATAAACTTACATTTTTGCAGTTAACAAGAATATGTGCTCCTTCGGATAAACTTATATTATCTTCATCTTCGTGATGGACCGGCTCTGTAACTTTTTCTTTAAAATAATCAAACAACCCCATAATTCCTCCAACTTATAATATAGTTTTATCACAATTTTAAAAATTTTAAAAGTAAAATTAAGAAATTTTTTAATTTATGTTTTTTTTTAGTTAAATTTTAGTAAAAATCGTTTAAATTATAAAAATTATAAAATTTTTTATATAAAAATCCAATTTTTAATCTGAAAATCAAAACTAGTATATATATTATACAATAAATAAGCGTTATTTTGTAAAAAAAGACACTAATTTTGCTAATTAATTGACATTATATTCAAAATCTTTATAATTATAGTTGGAATAATCTAAAATTTTATAATTTTATACAAAAACTTTT
>JAQUUD010000065.1 GCA_028694075.1 Clostridia bacterium | reverse complement strand
TCTTATTCATTCTCTTCTTTCTCCTTTTTTAAGTCATTTGCTATATTTTTACTGTCATTGCTGGCAGTTGTAGCCTTTTTAGGTTTTTCGGTATATAAATTAAGTATATTTTGTTGTGCCTCTAATTTACGCAATACTTTCAAATCTTCTAAAAAATAATCGTAATTATCTTCGTGAATATCAAAATTTATAACACTTTCTTTAAAATCGCTTACATCTATATTTTCTTTCCACAGTTTAATAAGTTTTTTGTTTGTAAGACTTCCAACAAATTTTGTGCGGATTAGATAATCTCTATGCTTAAATTATCAATATACTTTCTTTCTTTTCTAATAGTACAATACATTTCTCTTTTTATAATAGTTATCGCATATTTTATAAAAGTTTTTTCATCCTTGCAAGTTTCAATGGCCTTTAATAATCCAATCGCACCATCTTGCAATAAATCATCTTTTAACCAGTGATATTTTTCAAACTTCTTATTATAAACATATCTTACAAGTTTTATATTACTATTAAAATCAACCATTCCACATACTCCAAATAACCAATATAATTTCTTATATCTTGTTGTTATTATAGCACATTTAAACGCAAAAGTCAAATGATTTACACCAATCAAAAACACCACCTTAATTGGTGGTGCTTTGCTGACAAGAACATACAAACTTGCCAATTAATATATATTTAGGAATTTTTATACTAATTTGTTAAATCTTTCGCATAGGAGTGTATGTTTTTATTTTGGAGAGAATGAAAAATAGAACTCCCCATTAGAACTAAACAATATATAATCATTATCTAATTCTGAAAATATTATAGCATATTTCAATCGATTTGTCAAGCATTTTGTAATATTATATCTATTTTTGATGACTATTTTTTACTATTATTCCGCCACAATGTTGACAATGCGTTCCATATAACTCTACACCAATATTGTTTTTTGCATAAATATTTTCCATATTGTTTCTATCGACAATAATATAATCAGCACAAAATTTACAAGTGCAAATATTGTTTTTTGAATTTTTTACAAATTCTTCTTTCTCTGCTAGTTGTTGTTTTAGTTGCTTAATTTCTTTAACATAATCTTGTTTCATACTCCAACAATATTTTTTCCAACGATCATTTAATTCTTTAACTTCTTCTAAACTTTTAAATCCATTTTCTTCCATAAAGTTTTCAAAGGACCATAGTTTGCTTATAACCTTTAATAATATAGTATCAGCATTTCCCTTTACAATAATACTTTTAGTATCAATATCTATCAAATCCCAAGTGTTTTTTTTACCATCTTTATCAGTTAATCTTTTCATTACTCTACCCCCTTTTCTTTTAATAAATCTGTAATTATGCTTTTTTGAATTAGTATTAATAGTAGTAAGGTATATTCATTATATAAAAATAATAAATAAAACCTAGAATAATAAATACAACGAAACAAACTATAAATCCTATCCACCATCCTGATATAAACTCTTCTTTTTCTCCTTTACTGTTGCACATTCCTAGTCCAATGGCCAATCCTATTAACCCTAAGAATAACCCCATTAAAATTCCATTAGTTTTTTTATTCATTTTTTCTCCTCCTTTTAAATTATAATATATGATTTGTATTAAATTAAATGCTATTACTATAAATATGATTATACAAAAAATCACCATCACTCTATCCCCTTTTCTTTTAATAAATCTGTAATTATGCTTTTTTGAATTAGTATTAATAGTAGTAAGGTATATTCATTATATAAAAATAATAAATAAAACCTAGAATAATAAATACAACGAAACAAACTATAAATCCTATCCACCATCCTGATATAAACTCTTCTTTTTCTCCTTTACTGTTGCACATTCCTAGTCCAATGGCCAATCCTATTAACCCTAAGAATAACCCCATTAAAATTCCATTAGTTTTTTTATTCATTTTTACCTTCCTTTTTATTTATTATAATTATCATAACAAGTCCGCATAAAGTTGAAATCAAAATTAGTGCGAACATAATTGTAAACATAATTTTTAACCACAACATTATTGATGGACCAAATTCCCAAACGCAAACAAGTGCAAAAGCACAAATACAAGCAAGTAAAACAAAAAAACAAATAATTTTTAACATACTCATTTCATTTTGTTTATTCATTGTAAACTCCTTCGCCACAAATATCGCTGTTTGGATATTCATATTTTGTAGTTATTGAAAATAACTCATTAGCACCAATTCCATACAATTCGCAAAGTTTTATTATAAAATTTTCGCCAGTTGGGAATCTACCACTTTCCCAATACCCGTAAACTCGAGTAGTAACTCCTATGAATTTCGCCACATATTTTTGCTTGTATTTATGCAACTTCCGCAACTCGACAAGTTTTTTGCTAAGTTTAGATTTAATCATTTATCATCTCCATATATTGTAACAAAATATTCGTCTGGTCTTTCTGAACCTTGAATTTCGCCTAAATATGTTTCAAATATTCCGTCAACTGTTAGATAAGCAACAATAATTCGCTTTTCTTCGTTTCTTTCTGTAAGTGTAATTATTGTATCGTTAGAATAGTTTTTATGATATTCTAATCGCATATTTCCACAAAAATTCATTTCTTCAATATTCCCACGAGAAACATCTGATGGGTTTAATTCTTTTATAAGTTTTATATCTAATATACCTACACAATTTCTAATTTTGATTATTTCATTTATTTTCATTATTATATCTCCAAAATTTGTTCCATATTATTCTCCCTCCAAAACCTCGTTTATTCTACGTATTAAATCTTCAATTTTTAATGCCATTTGATTTTTGCCACTTTTTCTTCCTAAAAAAATCATATAAGATTTAAATATATCTTTAAATCCATTGCAAATTGATTTAAATTCTTGATTTTGTTCATTAAGTATTTTATTTATTAGTAATAAATTATTTACAACTGCTTCGGTATAAACTTTTTCACTAAATGGTATATTGTTGCAAATTTTATTTTCTTCAATTTTTGATATTTCTTTAATATAGTCTTCATAATCTTCTGTTGTTCCAAATTGCCATTTTAATTTTTTTAATTCATCTATTTGAAGAGAACACAAACTTCTATTATCTTTTGGCTTTTTTAATTCATTGCCTAATGTAACACAAATGCTATAGTATATCATAAGTGCTTCATCGTAACTTATTTTCATATCAATCATCTTTTACCTCCAATTGTTATTTTAATCTTTTATATCATTATGGTGCCATCTCTCAAAATCATATTCCATTTTGCTTAAATATTTAGGCAAAGGTTCTATAAATTCTTCAACCGTAAACCACCAACAATCTGCTATACTTTGTGGTATTGCACCAATAACTTTATATCCCAAAGCATTCATTTGGCTTTGAGGATGTAATTCCCCATCATAATCTGGTAAATAAAAACAAAGTTGATTTCTTTTAATTTTTTCACGATTAAGGAATTCATAATCATCTTGTCCTAATAATGATTTGCGATGTGGAAGATATTGATCCTCTTTATCTTCCTTAAATAAAATATCTAGTTCTTCTTGATTTGGTTTGCGAATAAAATCCATTTGATTCTCTTGAATCCAAGCCATCTCTCCTCCACTAGATTTTGAATATACACAATAAGAATTATAATCACCGCCCCCAAACATTTGTGAATATGTATATAATATTATAACTTCCTCGTTATCATACATTTTACAAATATCTCCGATTTGAAATTTTTGTTTTGAATTTATTGGTATTTTTTCTAACATTTTTTTTTACTCCTTTTATTTCCCAAATACATCACTAATTTTTACATTTTTGAAGTTTTGCTCGGTGCTTGTAATTAATTCGATAACTTGTTTGTCAGTTTCATAAGGTATTGTAGAACTTTGTTTTTCATCCACGAATACGAATATATTTATGCCAAGCAATTTTTGCAAACCTTCATTAACTTTATTGCACACAAATATTTTTTCACCAGTGGAGTTCCCCACAAAAGTAGAACCATTATATACCGTAAAGCAATTTTGCTCGTACAAGTTTTCCGCCATATCACTATTTTTGGTAAATAGTTGCCAAGTTATGCCATCAAAATGAGAATTTATTTCAGTGCTAACGAACGCAACTTTTTCTTCAATATAGGCACGCAACTGATTTTGTCTTGCAATTCGACTTGCATCTTTTTGGGCGAGTTCTTTTGAGTTGTCTTTTAATTCTTGGATTTCGGTTTTAATTTTCGCTAGTTGGTCTTTTTTAACAAGTTCCCGAATACAGTTTTCATATTCTATTTTTAAGGTATTGATTTTTTCGTTTATTGTATTGTCAATATCTAATTTAGGCAAGTTTTCAATTTCGATTTGTTTGTCGGCAAGTTCTTTTTCCAATGTGGTGATTTGTGTTTTATCCACAACAACTTCGTTTAATGCATTTAGGTCGCCATTTAGTGAGTTTAACTTGTTGGTTAGAGTGTTTATTCGACTTTCAGTGTTTTGTCGTTCTATGGCGTTGTTTTCCGCCTTAGAATTGATATTTGCAAGTCTTTTTTCTTTGTCTTTCTCAAAACTTGATTTTAGTTCTTCAATTTTTTCTAGTGGCAGTGTTTGTTTGCAAGTTGGACAAGTTGTTTTTTCTTGGTCAAATTTCTGCGATTGAACTTCTTCAGTTTCAAGTTTGCAATCTTCAAGTTCGCTATCAAGTTTTTTTATTTTATCTTGGCAAAAGTAAATATCTGATTTTATGCCAGCAATTCCATTTATTTGCCCGTCTAGTTCTCTTTTTTGGTAATCAAGTTTTTGATCTTGCTCTTTAATACTTATACTAACTTCCATAAATTTGGTTCTTATTTGCTCTAATTCTCTTTGTTTAGTGGCAAGCAGAGTGTTTGTTTGTCCTTGCTTGCTTTGTGCTTGCAATGTGCCTATTTCTGCATTTAACTCGGTCTTTCGTTTTTCTATGCCATCAAAATCAATATTCGCTAGTTCGGTCATTTCTTTAATTTTACTATCAATAATTACCTTGTTGCGAGTTTGGTCATCAGAAATACCTTTTTTCTCGGCATTGAGCATTTTCTGTATATCAATTTCACTCTTTCCTTTTTTAAGGTGATCGGCAATTAGTTCATATTCTTTTTTGTCGGCAAGACTTGCGGTTTTATTATCTATGTCAAGAAGTTCATATAACCATTTTCGGCGGTCCGCCCAATTCGTTTGTGTGTCATCTAAGAATATTTTGGTATCAAGCACCCACAAAAGTTTATCATATTGTATCTCAAATAAATCAGAAATTCGTGCTTGAAAATCTTTTGCTTTACAACCCACACCATCAAATGAATAAGTGTAATCATAACCAGTTGACAACTTTGCACCAGTTTCGGCAGAAGTCTTAAAACTTTGCTCAGCAGTTTTTATAATTACATAATTAGAATTATTCACTTCAAGTGTGAGTTCTATTTTTGTAACAATGTCTGGCACCTTAACTCTTGTTTCACCCATTGTAGGTTCCCAATTTTTTACTGGATAACCCAAGCACCATTTAATTGCATCTAAAATCGTTGTCTTGCTTGAACCCGAAGGTCCTTTTAACTGTGCCAATTTTGGGTCGAAGTCCATTTCAAAACTTGCCACGCCTTTGAAATTTGTGATTGATATTTTTTTTATGTTTATTTTATTCATTGTTTTTCCTTTTGTTTTATTCTAT
>JAQUUD010000009.1 GCA_028694075.1 Clostridia bacterium | reverse complement strand
TCTGTTTGTCAAGAAACATCGTGGAAATGCCCGGTTTTATCAGATTTTTAGCGAAATTCAAAGCATTTTTTGTAATCTCGCCGGCTTTTCTCATCATTGCAATGTCATAATCAGTTTTTGCTATCAAATTTCTTTGCTTCCTTTAACAAAAATTCCTTTATTGGTTGATAAGTCGTTTCTGGTGAATCCTTCCCTGAGAAAGACTTTAATATGCTTTTGTAATGACTTATTATCGGCACGGTTTCTTTTTCATAAGCATAATATCTTTTTCTTATTGTATCTATATTGTCGTCGTTTCTTACGAACAATTTTCCACCACATTCACAAGTGTCAGATTTATAAAATCTTGTGTTGTAAATTCTTCCGCAAACTGAACAGTTTTTTCTTCCTAGAATTCTATCTTCGATTTCTTTCAAACCCACATCTAAGTGAACTGCAACATCGGCTTTAACAATTTTGTCAAACAATTTTGCCTGCTGGGTGTTGCGAGGGAAACCGTCTAGGATATAACCATTTACACAGTCTTTTTCCGCAATTCTTTTCTTTACAACTTCCATTGTAATTTCATCAGGCACAAGCACCGCACTATCCAGATAAGATTTAACTTTTTTCCCAAGTTCAGTGTTATTTTTAATATTCTCTCTAAAAATTTCACCAGTTGAGATGTGAGGTAATTTAAAATCTTGACTTAAAAACTTTGCCAGTGTTCCTTTTCCGCTTGCGGGAGGTCCTACTAAAATTATCTTCATTTTAACTCCTTAAAGTTTAACTATTTTGTGTCCAGTTTTGTTTATTTAATTACTTTTTTATAACTTCGCTACTGCTTTATATCTTTAATTTATTGTTAAATAATTTTGCTTTCTTGTTTTTTTAAACCTTTGTCGAGTATCTTATTTTAAAAAGCCTTTGTATGTTCTCATCATCATTTGTGCATCAAGTCGTTTTTCAAATTCAAGTGCTACCGACACAACAATCATAAGTCCGGTTGCACTGAATGCAGTGATTAACGAACCTGTTGAACTTATGTCAATAAACTTGAAAGCGAAACTTGGAACAAGTGCTATGAACGCTAAGAAAATTGCACCGAACAAGGTAATCCTATGAGATATTCTGGTTAAATATTCTGTTGTTGGTTTTCCTGCCCTTATACCCGGAATGAAACCGCCCTTTTGCTGTATTGTTTTTGAAATATCTTCCGGATTGAATGTCATTTGCGCTGTAAAATAAGCAAAGAACAAAATCAGTAATGCTGTTAAGAAAATATAAGCCCAAGAGCCAGTCCCAAGTACATTTGAATACCAATTTGATTCAGGCCAAAAAATTGTTGAAAGCATTTGCGGGAATGTTACGAGTGAAGTTGCAAAAATTATCGGCAATACGCCTGAGCCGTTAACGCGAACTGGTATATAAGTGCTTTGCCCGCCGTACATTTTTCTGCCTTTGATTTGCTTTGCATACTGAACGGGCACACGCCTTTCGGCTATATCAACCAATACAATCAATGTAAAAATTAAAATTAATGCACCAACAAAAATTAAGATGTTCCACAAATAATCAATGTCTGTTCCGATATGTGCTATTGAAGTTAACATAGTTGAACTTGCTGATGCTAAAATTCCGACAAAAATTAAGAGTGACATTCCGTTTCCAATTCCAAGGTCGGTTATTCTTTCACCGAGCCAAACTGTGAACATTCCGCCTGCGGTTAATAATAGCACTAAGCCAGCGCCCATCATCCAAGCAGGTGCCCCTACCCACAACAAGTCTGGTGTGAGCGACCCGCCGAAGCCGACAACAATGCCGATTGCCTGTGCCAGTGAAAGCACCAAAGCAACCATACGAGTATAAAAATTAATTCGTTTGCGTCCTTCTTCTCCGCCTTCTTTTGAAAGTTTTTGAAGAGAAGGAATTGCAAATGTCATAAGTTGCATTATGATTGACGATGTGATATAAGGCGTAACACCAAGTGCTAAAATTGCACCGTTAGATAACGCCCCACCGCTTACCGCGCTTATTAGACCCAAAAAGTCATTGCCTTCTGTTGAGGACCTGAAAATATCAAGTTCTATGCCTGGAAGCGGAAGCCAGCAACCTATTCTGAAAATTAGCAAAAGTAAAAGTGTTAACAATAGTTTTCTTCTGACTTCTTTAACCTTAAATGCGCCCGCAATTGTTTTAAACATTAAACCACCTCTATTTTACCGCCGGATGCTTCAATTTTTCGTTTTGCAGTTTCAGAGAATTTCTTAGCTTGAATTGTAAGCGGTTTGGTTAATTCTCCGTCACCTAAAACTTTTAAGCCGTACGGTTCTATTTTACCTATTATTCTATAAATATATAATAATTCTTCGTTTACAACAGTGTTTGCGTCTAACTGGTCTAAGTCGCCGATATTAACGACGGAATAAACTTTAGCAAACTTTTTATTATTAAAGCCTCTGATTGCCTGTTTTCTGACAAGTGGAAGTTGCCCGCCTTCAAAGCCCGGGCGAACTCCGCCACCTGATCTGGAATTTTGACCTTTTGTTCCACGACCACAGGTTTTTCCTATGCCTGAGCCACAGCCTCTGCCAACTCTGGTTGCTTTTTTATTAGAACCCACCGGCGGTTTCAATGATTGAATATCCATTTATTTTCCTCCAAATTTTTTGTCTTAAAAAATTTTATTTTTCTTTTTTTACCTTTCTTGTCCTGATAAATTCAATTATAAACAATTTTTGCATTATTAATTTACAGTTTAAATTCGGACATCACTTTGATTTGTAGATTGTCTTAAATTTTTTATTTTTATTGTATTTTATAAATTATTAAAACCAACCTTAAAAATCAAATTTCTTCAACATTCACTAGATGTTTTACATGAAATAAACTGCCACGAATTGCATCATTATCTGGAAGAATTCTAGTTTGATTTAATTTTTTAAAACCAAGTGCTTCAATAATTCTTTTTTGATTTTGACTAAATCCAATTGAACTTCTAATCCAAGTTACTTTCAGGTTTTTGTCAGATTTTTCTTTTTTGCCCATTTTATTAAACTCCCCCCATTTTTCGGCTTATATCTCGCTTTTGTTTGACTGATAAGAATTTATGTTAATATTAAATGTTTTAATTTCTTACTATTTTGAAATATTTAAAATTCTAAATTTCTTCAACAGATTTACTGCGTGTTTCGGCAACTTGTTCTTTTGACCTTATACCAGCCAATGCTTTTAAAGTTGCTTTAACAACATTTATCTTGTTTGTTGAGCCGTGAATTTTTGTTACAATGTCGGTTATGCCCGCAAGTGCCAAAACTGCACGCGCACTGCCCCCAGCAATAATTCCTGTTCCAAGTCTTGCTGGGAACATTAAAATTGTGGTTGCACCAAATTTGCCGGTTATCTCATGCTGAATTGTGCCGTTTATAAGATTTATGTCTTTCAAACTTTTTCTGCCTGCTGCTGCTGCTTTTTCTATCGCCATCGGAACTTCATTTGCTTTGCCTATTCCAATTCCAACCTTGCCTTTTTTATCGCCAACTACAACAGTAGCACTGAAACGCATTGTGCGTCCGCCCTTAACAACTTTAGCAACTCTTCTTATACCAACAAGCATTTTATCAAATTCAGAATCTTCGCGGCGCCTGTCATCTCGACGTCCCTTGTTTTCTCTTTTGAATTCTGGCTTTTTGCCCCTTGGCTTATTTCTTTGGTCTGTACTATATGCGCCTGAGAATGCTTTTGGCTCTGCTGAACCAGCGCTTGCTCTGTCAAAACCATAAGTTTTGCCTTTTGCACCTGAAAATCTTTCTGGTTGCGAAGCATTCACATTATTTGATTTGGTCGCATCTTGAACAATATTTTCCGAAACTTCAACCGTTTTATCGGACACTTTCAATTCCGTTTCATTAACTTTATCCGTCATAAATCCTCCTAAAATTTTAAACCTGCTTCACGAGCCGACTCAGCAAGCGCTTTAACTCTGCCTGTATATAAATATCCGCCCCTATCAAAAACAATTTCTTTTATTTTTAACTTAATTGCTTTCTCTGCAATATCTTTGCCGATAAGTTTTGCCTGTTCTGTTTTCGTAAGTCCGCCCAACTTTCCAGATATCTCTTTACTAAGCGTTGAAGAACTTGCAAGGGTTATACCTTTTTCGTCATCAATTATTTGAACCTTAAGATTACTCAAACTTCTGTAAACACTAAGACGAGGTCTTTCACCGCTTCCGGAAATTTTATTTCTTATTCGTTTATGGCGTGCAAGTCTTTCTTGATTTTTATCTTTTTTATTAATCATTTATAATTAACTCCTATTTTTCCATTTAATGTTTTATTTTTGATATTTTACTGCGCAATTATTTAATTTGCATTTTAAATTATCAAATTAAAAACTAAATGTTGTGTATTTTCTTACTTCTTGCCTTTTCCGGCTGTTTTACCAACTTTATGAATAATGTGTTCGCCAACATATCTAACGCCATAACCGTGATACGGTTCAACTGGACGTAAACTGCGAATTTTAGCAGCCATTTGCCCAACTTTTTGTTTGTCTATGCCTGATACTTTGATTACTGTTATGGTTGGACATTCTAGTTGAATTCCATCTTCTTCATTAACTTCAATCACGTGTGAAAATCCAAGGTTTAAAACAATTTTATCAGCTTGCTTTTGTGCTTTGTAGCCGACACCTTTAATTTCAAGCGATTTAGTATAACCTTTTGAAACGCCTTCAACCATATTTGCAATTAATGACCTATACAAGCCATGTTTTGCGCGTATTGTGTTTAAATCACTTGCCCTTGAAAGTTTAACAACATTATTTTCTTTCTGTATTGTTATTGACTTATCGACATCTTGGATTAAACTGCCTTTCGGTCCTTTCACTGTGACAATATTATCTTTTGACACTTCAAGTTCCACGCCAGCAGGCAAAATAATTTCCTTCTTACCAATTCTTGACATTTAATCCCCCTTTACCAGACATAAGCAAGCACTTCACCACCAACATTTTGATTGCGTGCTTTCTTATCCGTTATTATTCCTTTGTTTGTGCTTATAATTGCAATACCTAATCCGTTGATAACTTTTGGAAGATTATCACTTCCGGCATATATTCTAAGACCCGGTTTGGAAATTCTTTTTAAACCTTGTATTGCGTTTTCGCCTGTTTGATTATATTTTAAGACAACTTTAATATCCTTAAACTTGCCACTGTCAATCAAATCAGCCGATGTTATATAGCCTTCTTCAACAAGAATTTTTGCAATTTCCATTTTTTCTTTGGAAGCACCCATACTCACTTCTGAATGCTTAGCCATAATTGCATTTCTTATTCTTGTTAACATATCTGCTATTGGATCTGTAACCATATTATTTTCTCCTTTAATTTACCAACTGGATTTTTTGATTCCCGGTATTTCGCCTTTTGATGCTAAATCACGAAAACAAATTCTGCATATCCCATATTTTTTTAGAACCGAATGAGATCGACCACAAAGTGAGCAACGCGTATATTCACGGGTTGTAAATTTTTGTTTTCTTTGCTGTTTTTGAACTAATGCTTTTCTTGCCACTGCAACCTCCTAATTTTTGAAAGGCATTCCTAATGCCTTTAATAACGCTCGGGCTTCTTTATCAGTTTTTGCCGTTGTTACAAAGTTAATGTCTAAGCCTCTGATTTTATCAACTTTATCATATTTTATTTCTGGAAATATGATTTGTTCCTTTATTCCCATTGAATAATTGCCCTTGCCATCAAAAGATTTATCTGAAACGCCCCTGAAATCACGCACAAGAGGAAGCGCTATGGACAACAATCTGTCTAAAAATTCATACATTCTGTCGCCACGCAATGTAACCCTTGCACCGATTTTCATTCCATCTCTTAACTTAAAGTTAGAAATTGACTTCCTTGCCACAGTGGGAAGTGCTTTTTGCCCTGCAATCAATGTTAATTCTTCAAGCGCCAAAGTGAAACTTTTCGGATTGTCTTTTATGCTTCCGAGTCCCATATTTAATGTAATTTTTTCAAGTTTTGGAACTTCATTAACATTTTGATATCCGAGTTGTTTAATCAAAGCCGGAACAATTTCTTTTTTATATATTTCATAAAGTCTGCTTTTCTCTGCCATACTTTTCTCCTTCATCGTTGTTATTTCCCTCTGTTATTAGATTTACGGATTGTTGTGGTTCTGCCCGCTTGTGTTTTTGTTACTTTCTTTAAATTATCATTGACTGGTTTTTTTACCGGACTTTTTACTGCATTTATGCCTGATTTGCTTTCAGAAGTATTTTCTGATTTAGGTTTTTCAATTTTTGCTTCAGGTTTTTTAGCAACTTTTTGTTTTTCGGTTTTTTCAGTTTTTTGCACTTCTATGCTTTCATTTAAGATTTCATCTTTTTTCAGTTTTTTATCTTGAACCGCACTTTCTTTTTCTGCTATGTTATCTTTCTTTTTCAGTTCTTTTTTAACAGCCTTTACATATTCCTTATCAAGACCTGCTCCGCATTTTTTGCAAACACGACTTAACTTGCCAGATACATCTGTTTTGCCAACTCTTGTTGCTTTTCCACACGCAGAACACACAACCATTAAATTGGATATTTGCATAGGAGCGGATTTTTTTATTATTCCGCCTTTATCTTTGTTTCCTTTTGGCTTTTGGTGCTTGGTTATTATATTAACGCCTTCAACGACCACCCTATTTTTTTCGGGGATGATCTGCGTTATTTTGCCAGTTTTTCCTCTGTCTTTTCCGGAAATAACAACAACATTATCTCCTTTTTTAACTTTTAACTTTGCCATAACTATCACTTTCCTTTTCTTAAATTACCTCAGGAGCCAAAGACACTATTTTCATATAGTCTTTTTCTCTAAGTTCTCTTGCGATTGGTCCGAAAATACGGGTGCCTTTCGGTTGTTTTTGATTATCTATTATAACGGCAGCATTATCATCAAAACGGATATGTGTGCCGTCTTGTCGCCTTAAACCACGCGTTGTTCTTACAATAACTGCTTTTATAACATCGCCTTTTTTAACCATTCCACCGGGGATTGCTTTCTTAACTGATGCCACAATAACATCACCTATGTTTCCCGTCCTTCTGAAAGAACCACCAAGAACACGAATGCACATAATTGCTTT
Source organism: Clostridia bacterium (assembly GCA_028694075.1). Classification (GTDB taxonomy): domain Bacteria; phylum Bacillota; class Clostridia; order Christensenellales; family UBA1242; genus UBA5489. The sequence continues at coordinate 20,460 of JAQUUD010000009.1, read as the reverse complement.
TGCACCTGTGTTATCGGCAACTTTTAAATAAGTTTGTGGTTGTACCATAATTTTTTCCTCCCATTATTTCGCTCTTTCCAATATTTTTATAAGCCTGAAATATTTATCTTTGCTGAGATGTCTGGTTTCCATAATTTCTACGGTGTCCCCTAGACCTGTTTCATTTTTCTCGTCGTGAACTTTAAACTTTGTTGTTTTTTTAACAACTTTTTTATAAAGCGGATGTTTATAGTTTGAAACAACGGCAACAACGATGGTTTTATCCATTTTTCCTGCATTTACCACTAAACCAACCTTAACAAGTCTGTTATTTCTCAAATTTTCTTCCATATAAATCTCCTTATGCCTTAATGCCTTCGGCTTTGATTTTCCTTTCTCTTAAAACGGTTTTCACTCTTGCAATGTCTTTTTTTACATTTCCAATTTGCATATTGTTAGGCAAATTCCCGGTTGCTAATGAAAATTTTAAATTGAAAAGTTCAGATTTTAAATCGGATAGTTTTGTGTTTAGTTCATTTGTTGTCATACTTCTTATATCAATCTTTTTCATACGCCTTCAACCTCCGACTTTTTAGTTTGCTTTTTTTCCGCTTTTATATTTTCTGATTTTATCGCACTTGAAGCCTTTTCCGCTTTTTTTTCTGATGTTTTTATAGCAGATTTTTCAACTCTAGCAAGTTTTTCTACGTTTTCATTACTCACTTTTGCTTCAACAGGCGATTTTACGGATTTTATTTGCTCGGATTTAGCCTTTTGACTGTCTGATAATTTTTGCTTTTTATCTTCGCTTTTTTTTCGTTTTTCATCTTCTATTAATTTTTGTTTTGCTTCTTCGATTTTTTCAGTTTCTTTTGAAATAAACTTTGTTTTGCAAGGAAGTTTATAAGATGCAAGTCTAAATGCTTCTCTTGCCACTTCTTCTGTAACATCACCCATTTCAAAAAGAATTCTGCCTGGCTTTACAACAGCCACCCAAAATTCCAAAGAACCTTTTCCGCTACCCATTCTGGTTTCAGCAGGTTTTTTGGAAACCGGTTTGTCCGGAAATATTTTTATCCAAACCTTACCAGTTCTTTTAGTATAACGTGTCATAGCAATACGAGCCGATTCAATTTGATTTGACTTTATCCAGCAAGGTTCAGTTGTAACAAGCCCAAAATCGCCATAAGCAAGTTTGTTGCCTCTTGTTGCCTTGCCTCTCATATTTCCACGGTGGACACTTCTTCTTTTAACTCTTTTCGGCATTAACATTAGTCTTGTCCCCCCTTTTCTTCTTTTTTAGACGGACCGATTATTTCACCTTTATATATCCAAACTTTTACGCCAAGTTTTCCATAATTTGTGAAAGCAGCAGCAGTGCCATAATCAATATCTGCACGAAGTGTGTGAAGAGGAAGTGAACCTTCCATATAATTTTCCGTTCTTGCCATTGTATTAGCACCGTCAACAACTCCGCTCACTTGAACTTTACAGCCCTTTGCACCGGCTTTCATTGCTCTTTGCAAGCCTTGTTTTAACGCACGCCTAAATGCAACTCTTTTTTCAAGTTGTCCGGTGATTGATTCAGCAACAAGCGTTGCATCTAAATCTGGCTTTTTAACTTCTTTTATATTAACAATAAGATTATTTTTTGATTTTACAAGTTTTGCAACATCAGCCCTTAAAGCCTCTGCACCTGCACCCTTTGTACCGATTAACATACCAGGTCTGCCAGTAAAAATGTTTATAACAAGATTTTTCGCCGACCTTTCAATCGTTATTCTTGAAATTGCACTTGCATAATATTTCTTTTTGATAAACTTTTTTATTTTTTGGTCTTCCAAAAGAAATGTAGCAAAATCCTGCTTATTTGCAAACCAAGTTGCATTCCATTCTTTGTTTATTCCAATTCTTAATCCTGTCGGGTTAACTTTTTGACCCATATTGTCCTCCTATTTTACTTCGCCTGCGCTGACTTCTTCCATTATCATTGTAATGTGGGAACTTCTTTTTTCCACTCTATCGGCTCTGCCCCTTGCTCTTATATTAATGCGTTTCATAGTAGGTCCGGGCGAAACCCAAGTTTCTTTTATAATAAGGTCAGCCTTATTTAAACCTTTAACTTCGGCGTTTGCCATAACTGATTTAATGAGTTTGACTAAAATATCGCCTGCTTTATGCGGAACATTTTGCATCATTGCAAGTGCTTCTTCCGCTTTTTTTCCACGAATATTGTCAAGCACAAATCTAACCTTAGTCGGGCTTATACGAACATATTTAACAACTCCTTGCGGTCTATTGTCTTTATTTTTTCGTCTAGCCAATGCTTTTTCTCTAATTCTTGTAGCCATCTTTGCCTCCTATTTTTTGCCGGCGGTTTTTTTCTTACTGCCTGCATGTCCTTTAAATTGTCTTGTAGGAGCAAATTCTCCTAATTTATGCCCAACCATATCAACCGTACAATATACAGGTATATGTTTTTTACCGTTATGCACGGCAAAAGTATAACCTACAAATTCTGGATATATAACAGACCTTCTTGACCAAGTTTTAATTGGCTTTTTAATTCCGCTTTGTTTCATTTCTTCAACTTTATCTAATAATCTTGAAAAAACATAAGGCTGTTTTTTTAGTGACCTACTCATCTTTCCTCCATAAATGCTGTTTAGGATATTCCTAATTTACTTCGTTTTGTTTTTTTAGTTAGTATTTTTTTGATTTAACTTACTAATCTTGTTTATTAGTCGACTGGATTGTTAGTGTTTGCCATCGCTTGATTTTGCCCTTTACAGTCGGCTTATCGGCGGGAATTTGATTTCGCCATGAAGCGAAATTGGATTTTCCTCCGGAAAATCCGGCTTTTCGCAAAGCGAAAAGCCTAAATTCCCGCCCTTTGCTTGTTTTAGCATTTCCGCTTGCTTATTTTAATTAATTCGTTTTACTATCAACTTACTTGAATTTTTCTTTCTTTTTCTAGTCTTTAAGCCAAGAGCACATTTACCCCAAGGTGTAAGCGGACTTTTTCTTCCAACTGGTGTCTTGCCCTCGCCACCGCCGTGAGGATGGTCAATCGGATTCATAACCGAACCACGCACAGATGGTCTTATTCCCATATGTCTTGAACGACCTGCTTTACCTATTGATATCAATTCGTGGTCAATATTTCCTACAGTTCCAAGCGTTGCTCTGCAAGTTTTCAAAACTTTTCGCATTTCTCCGCTCGGCATTTTAAGTGTTACATATCTTCCTTCTTTTGCCATAAGCTGAATGCTTGTTCCAGCGCTTCTTGCAATTTGTCCGCCCTTTCCTTTTTGAAATTCAACATTATGAATTGTTGAACCAAGCGGAATGTTTTCAAGAGGTAATGAATTTCCAACTTTTATGTCTGCTTGTTCTCCACTCATTACAGTGTCGCCAACCACAAGTCCCATTGGTGATAAGATATATCTTTTTTCACCATCTGAATATGTCAAAAGTGCGATGTATGCTGTTCTGTTTGGGTCATATTCAATGCTTGTAACTTTTGCAGGAATATTATCTTTGTTTCTTTTGAAATCAATAATTCTGTATTTTTGTCTATTGCCACCACCTTGGTGTCTTACTGTAATTCTGCCATAAACATTTCTTCCGGCATTTTTCTTCTTAACAGCCAACAATTTTTTTTCAGGTGCAACCTTTGAAAGTTCTTCAAAAGTCGGAGTTGATACAAAACGCCTTGCAGGTGATGTTGGTTTATGTTTTTTTATTGCCATTTTTTATCTCCTTAACTTAAACTTTCAAAGAAAGCAATCGGCTTTGAATCTTTTTTAAGCGTAACAATCGCCTTTTTATAATCACTTGTTCTGCCAATCTTTCTTCCCGATTTAGTATTTTGTGATTTTTCGTGTCCTTTAACAAGCATTGTGTTTACTTTATCCACTTCAACTTTAAAAACTTCTTCTACGGCTTTTCTAATCTCAATTTTATTAGCATTGTTATCAACAATGAATGTATATATTTTATTTTTTATATTTGCATAACTTTTTTCACTCATTAGCGGTTTTTTAATAATGTCATATCCGTTCATAGCCTTTCCTCCTCTAATTTCTTAATTGCGTCCTTAGAGAATACCAAATTTCTGTTTGCAACAATTTCCTTAACATTTAAAAGCATTGATGTTGTTATTTTTAAATTTGGAACATTTGCACCTGCTTTAAGCAGATTTTCATCTTTTTCCGGAACAACTATTATTGTTTTTCTGTCAAAACCGAATGCTTTTAGCATATTGGTCATTTCTTTTGTTTTGTTGCTTTCAAATTTTATTTCGTCAATCACGGTTAATTCTTCTTGTCTTAATTTTTGACTTAATGCTGAAATAAATGCCAAAAATTTAACCTGTTTATTAACTTTTTTTGAAAAGTCTCTTGGCTTAGGAGCAAAAACAACTCCACCACCCTTGAACTGAGGACCTTTTGTTGAGCCTTGTCTTGCATTTCCCGTATGTTTTTGAGCATAAGGTTTTTTAGCATGCCCTCTGACTTCGCTTCTGGTAAGAGCGCTTTTTGTGCCTTGTCTGGCATTTGCGTCCATTGCAACAATCGTTTGGTGTATAACCGGTTCGTGATATTCAACATCAAAAATGTCTTCATCAAGTGTTAAGGAACCAACTTCCTCAGCCTTCATATTATATACTTTTATTTTTGCCATTAGTTTTTACCCCCCTTGACTGCCTCTTTTATAAAAATTACGGCACCTTTTGGACCAGGCACACAGCCTTTCACCAAAAGAATGTTTCGTTCCTTGTCAACTTTTACAACTTCCAAATTTTGAATTGTAACTTTTTCGCTACCATACTGTCCCGGCATTTTTTTGTTTTTAAAAACTCTTCCCGGGGTCGAGCTTGCTCCAGTTGAACCAACTGATCTATGAATTGGACCAGCACCATGTGACATTCTGTTTCTACGGTATCCGTGTCTTTTTATATTTCCAGAAAATCCGTGACCTTTTGTTATTCCCGCAACATCAATTTTGTCGGTTTCAGAAAAAATATCACATTTAATTTCATTTCCAATTTCAAAATCGCCTTCAAGTTGTAATTCTTTTATATATTTTTTAGGCTGAATATTAACTCTTTTAAATACAGCAAGTTGAGATTTGTTCAATCTTTTTTCCTTAATATCACCGAAAGAAACAACCAACGAATTATATCCATCTTTTTCAACTGTTTTTTTATCCACAATGGCACAAGGACCTGCCTCAACGACAGTAACTGGGATTACTTGACCGTTTGCTGTAAAAATTTGAGTCATTCCAAGTTTTTTGCCGATAATTGCCTTTTTCATTTAAATTTCTCCTTATTTATATTGTAAGTTTTATCAGAAACTATTTCAAGTTCTTTGTCATCTGACACTTTAAAAATTTCTATATTTTTTTTGCTCGCATCAATATGTTTTGTTTAATGTTTATTATTTAGTTATATATTATTTAATAATATAATCTTAAATTTTAATTTTTATATCAACACCAGCAGGTAAATCTATTTTCATAAGAGCGTCAACTGCCTTTGCATTCGGACTCAAAATTTCAATCATTCTTTTATGTGTTCTTGATTCAAACTGTTCTCTGCTGTCTTTATGCTTGAAAGGAGAGCGAATGACTGTTATAACCTCTCTATCCGTTGGCAACGGAATCGGTCCAATGATTCTTGCACCATTCTTATTTGCCGTGTTTATAATCCTTTTGCACGCATCATCAAGAAGCGAGTGGTCATATGCTTTAAGTTTAATTCTAATTGTTTCTGTAGCCATTTTCAAAAAATCCTCCTACTAAAATAGCATCTAAAATATTTTTTATTTCGGATTGTCTAACAAGCGGAACCTTTAATTTCATTTATTTAATTTTTGCAAGTTTTAATGTTGATGATTTATTAAATAAATTTTATTTAAGCAAAATAATTTAAATTTCTGTTTGTAAATCTTTTTTAAGCAAACTGCCAAATCAAGAAACCTATAATTTCCGTTACACTTATCCGTGTGTTTCAGTTGCCAGCATAAAAAAAATTGCTGTTAGCTTCGTTTATTATAACTCAGCCGACAGCAACTGTCAACACCTTTTTATAAAATTTTTATAATATTTTTCATTTTCTTTAAAATGTGACCTATTTTTAACATATTTTTGTTTAAAAACACCGACTAATTACCTTATTTTCTGTTATCTTGACATTCTGAAACATTTAAGTCAGTCCAGTTCATAAACAAAAACACTGACCACTATCTAAATTTTCGCTTTTATATTATATCATAACTCAAAAATATTTACTGCGATTGCTTTAATATTTTTTTTAGACTTAATTTGTGTTTTTGGCGTTTGTTTCAGTTAGAGTTAGTTAGTGTCTTATATTAAATTTTTGTTTTTGGTTTCGCTTGTGCTTTAGGTTTTGCTTTTGACTGAACCATTTTCTGGACATTCGTTTCATTTTTATCATCGTCATTCAATTTTGCCAAAACAAAATCAAGGTCAAGTTCGTGAACAGCACAAGCCTGCCCCATTGTTTCTCTTCTGCTCATCGGGCAACCCAAACAATGCATTCCAAATCCCAATAAAACATCGGCTTTTTTTGGATTATCTTGCAAAATTTCTCCTATTGTTGTGTCTTTATTATATTTCATAATATTCTCCTTTCTTATTTTAATTTAATATGTCTTATTTAAATTCATTATTCTCAGTTAACTGCAAACGGGCTAAGCGAGCGGGCGCAAGCAGGGCGAGCGGTCAAGCAAATCAAACGGGCTGGTCTAACGGGCTTGTCAAATGAGCTTGTCAAATAAGCGAGCGCGTGAAACTGTGCGAGCGAACAAGCCAACCAAACGGGCTAAGCGAGCGGGCGCAAGCAGGGCGAGCGGTCAAGCAAATCAAACGGGCTGGTCTAACGGGCAAACGGGCTGGTTAAACGGGCTTTTTTATTGCTTAATTGTTTATAAGTATCGTTATATAATATATATTAAAACAAGTATTAAAATAATTTTATAAAATTGTTCTAAAGTGAGAACTATCCAGTTTTAGTGATATTTTGGCAAATATTTTTTATTGACAATCTTATTTCTCGCTTCATTTAATGTCTTTCATCGCTTTTTGTTTAAGTTCCGCTTCCTTAATTGCCTTTTGAAGTTCTTCATCATTTGCTTTATCTTTAAAATATTTAGTAACTATTGGGATATCCAACTTAATAGCCAATTTATCAGCACTGGTTTGATCTTTCCAGCCTCCATATAAACTGCTTGATTGTAATGTATGTTGAAGCATTGTTTTTGTAAGATCTCCTACTGAACGACCAATATCCTTGTCACTTTGATCAGACCATTCATAAAATCTTTCTTTTGCCATTTGTTTGTAACCTTGCTTATAATCGTCAGCAGTTTTTTCATCTCCATATTTACTTCGCACTTTCTCACTTGAGATATCAATTTTACGTTGTCGTAAGGCATTTTCATATGAAGTTTTATCGCGCCTGATTTCCACTTCAAAATCACGGTCGTCCATTGTGGCATAATGTCCTGAATATCTAACGTCTTTAGCGGCTTCTGACGCAACTCCTTCATCTTGCAACATTTGATGCCTAAATCCTTCTCTCTCTGTGTTATAAGCGTCTGCCTTACCTTGTCTTGCACTTAATCTATTATCCAACAACATCTTAGCGCCACCTTTCAAGCCTTTTGCACCTAACCCCGCACCTGAAAGCAAAGTTGCACCTTTTAAGGCGAGTCCGCCAGCGCCTGCTGCGAGCATTCCGGCTTTGGCAATATTAGTGCCCAAATCTTTGGCTATTTTTTCGCCAGATTCATTTAAGTCTTCACTCTTAACAAATGAACTTATCATTCCAATAAAACTTTTAACCAAATTTAATGCGACAAACATAAAGAGAATGGAAACTATATAATCAACATAGTCCTCATTGAAAAATGATATTTCATTTAAATATGGCAAGATTAAAAACACTATATTCATTCCGCCGACGGCACCAATAACCATCAATGTTTTTCCAATAAATTTGCCACGCCACGCATTATAAGCATTGCCATTATCTAGTGGCATAATTGAAATTAGAGGTGCAGCAACTAAGAACAATGCCAAAAGTTCAATTAAACGACCCATCAATCCTGCCGTTAGATTAATGAACAAAATTGAAATCATAATGCCTGCACCAAATGCAATCAAAAAGTTATAGAACCACAAATTGTAATAATACCAAACCATTGCAACATTATTTCTGTCAAAACCCTGACACTCCCATTGACCTTGAGTTGCCGTGAAAACATCAACAGCAGATATATTGCTGTCTTCAAGATATCCCGGAGTGTAAATCAGTGTTGCATAATCACTATCTTTTAGTTGAACATAGTTTGCGAATGCTTCATCAATTGCACCCGCAACTTGATCGACACTGTCACCAGTAAGCAAATTATTCCAGTTATTCGCCAGTCCGGCCTCCAAAAGCCCCCAAAAGCCATTATAATCTTGATCTCCACCTTTTAAATCAATATTCTCCGTTTGCCGAACTCTGTTTGCACTATAGCACGATGCATTAAAAATTACACCACTAAAAGTTGTGGTTGTCGTTGGCATAGCCACTGTAAAGAAATTGTAGTTTATGTAAGTCACAGCATCTGTAGCAGTGTGAGATTCTTTTAATTTGCTTGAATCCAAAAACTGAAACGAACTTCCAGAAGAGAGTGAGGTTGCACTGTCAACTGCTTGAAGCACCACATTGCTCAAATAAACTCCGAATAAAACAATAATTGGAATTATTGCCATAAAAATAAGTGATTTGAAACCTTGCATGACATACTTCGACTTGGGTTCAATTTTATCTGAAGCATATTCGCTTCGTATTACTGAAATTATTATTGACACAACAAGCAAAATCACACCAAGAATTATCAAACTCCAAAAAACATTTGTTAAAACCGGATACTCGCCGAACAGCGTGCCCCTCAAAAAATGATAAACAATGTCACCTTCTTGTGCAACACCATCTATGTAATAAACATCTAATCCCGCTAACTTTCTAAAAACAAATTGCAAAATATCTATAATTGATAAAAATGAGTTTGAAAGTAAATATAAAAGTTTTGGAAAAATTGAGAACAGTGCTTGAATATAAAGCCAAATGTCCATCGCAAGTGTATTTGCACCAAAATGAAATAAATTCATATTTACCTCTTACGTATATATTTTGCTTAATTATAACAAAATAAAACAAGAAAAACAAATATTTTCTATAAATTAAATAGATTTATTCATAAGGATAGTGAAAAACGAGAAAATTATGTGAAAATATAAATATCATTTAGGTAAAGTAAGAAAACCAAAACTCAGAATGCGAAAACAGGAAAAATTGCAGGTTTCAACAAAACTTACACAACCATGAAAAAATAAGATTTGTAAAGAGTTAAAAACATAAAGCAGCGTCGTAAAAAGTAAAAAAAATTAGTTGGCAGGGTTAAAACATGTTAATAAAAACGCCGTGAGCCCGCCTTTGGCGGGCTCACGGCTTCGTGCATTTGAATATTAAAACAGTTGAAAAATTTGCTTGTTTAACCCGCTTTATTGGGCACACACTTTCGTGCGACATTAGTCGAACAAATGCACTTGGGTCGCTAGCAAAACCGCTTTATTAGGCTTCGTGCGACATTTGCAAAAAATAAACTTTTCGAAACAATTAATATTTTATTCAACAAGCACACAACTCAGTGCGACATTTGTTAAAAAAAATATAAAAGGATTTTAACTATGCCACCCAAAATTCAAACTTTTGGCAATGTGTTTGTATGTTGGTTGAAAAACGCCGGGAAGTGCGAGCGTTTAGCGAGCAAAATTGCAAAGCAATTTTTAAAAAAATTTGATTTCAAATTTTTTACTTCCCGGCAACAAATTTAATTGCATCTTGCTTTTTAAGTGTAATTATCCGGTAAATCGTTTTCAAATAAAACCGCATATTTATTTTCAGGGCTAATAAGTTCTTTCAATTTTTGTTTTGCCAAATCTAAATTCTCGACAACAAAAATGTTTTCTTCTTCCATTTTTTTTGACAATAAGCCTTTTTTTAAACTTTCGCTATTAACCTTGTTCACAATGATAATATAATCACACACTTCTGCCAATTGCTTGCCAAATTCTTGATTTATGTTGTCTTCCTTTTCTCCAAGTTCAACAATGCCTGGAGTTATGCAAATTTTAATTTTTCCCTCGAAAAACTTTAAAACCTCAACTGCATTTTTTGCACCTTCATCATTTGATGAATAAGCATCATCTAAAACCAAAACATTTCCGTTTTCAATTGGCTGTAATCTATGCGGAACTGGCTCTAAACTTTTTATTGCTTTGCTAATTTTCTCCAAACTAACTCCAAGTTTAATTGCAAGACAAGCACTTAATAAAATATTTAAAAGATTATGTTTGCCCAATAAAGCAGTTTGGCATTCCACTGAATTTCCTTGATATTTAAGCATAAATCCAGTTCCATTTTCACTTAGTTTGATATTTTCTATAACAAGTTCAGATTTTTTGCTAAGTGATATTATAAATTTGTTTTTAAGTTGGCAAGTATTGAACATCATTTTGCAATTTTTGCTGTCACCATTGAACACAACATAGGCACTATCGGGCAAAGCCAAAACAAGTTCGTTCTTTGTTTTCGCAATGTTTTCCAAACTTCCAAAAGTTTGAAAATGTTGCGACCCTACGCCGGTTATTATTCCGTGATGCGGTTTTATTAAATCACATAAAAATTTGATGTCGCCCTCTTGTCTTGCTCCCATCTCAGCAATAAGTATGTTATTTTCATTTTTCAAATAATTTAAAACAACTTTTGTGAGTCCCATCGGAGTGTTAAAACTGTGCGGAGTCATACATACATTATATTTTTCGCTAAGCATTGCATTCAGAATATATTTAACGCTGGTTTTGCCGTAACTGCCCGTTATGCCAATTTTGATTAAATCAGTTCTTTTTGCAAGTTTATTTTTTGCTCTTCTTATATAATTAAGCCTTAAAAGCCCTTCAAGCGGAACAAGCATAAAATGCACAAGCGGGACTAAAATCGGAAGCAAAAGCGGAGTTATTGTTATTATCCCCACACTTAAAAAAGTCAGATAAATTTCTGAAAGCCAAATAAAAACGAAAGTAATAACAAAACTGAATAAAAACAATAATGTTGTAATTCGGGACATTCGTCTTGTTTGAACAAGCGGAGTTTTTTGCGGTAATTTAATCATATTAATGATAAAAACAATCGAAAAATAAATATAAAATATCAGCCCAAAATATGCAAAATTTGCACCAGTGCCTGTAACATTAAATAAAGCGTTTGTAACCAATGCACATGCCAAACTTAGAAAACAAAGAAGTGCAATGCGAGATATATATTTGGCTTTTGTATCCATAAGCCATACGCTGTATCCCCTTATTTTATAATTTGAGATTTGCAATATTTGCAAAAATTTTTTTGATATTAAAATAAGAAGCACAGAGTTTATTACACTTAAAAAGATTGCGATTAAAAACTGTATATTTTCAAGATTGAAGAATTCTATAAATCCCATATTTTCCCCCTTTAATTTGCCATATATAAAAATTATATATTATTTCTTATTATATTATGTTTTTTTGTTGAATTTGTTTTTTTTCTTGATTTACTTATTTAATTTTATTTTAAAAAGTTAAGTAATACAGCCGAGTTTTATACCTGCCGGAAAGTGCGGGTGCTTGAAAGCACCCGCCAGTGCCTTTTTAAAGGCACTGCTTGGGCGGTTAACTGCCCAAGCCTTTCCGGCAGTTTCTCTTCCGCCAACTTCATCTGCTTAAAATAATTAAACAAACCTAAACTCTAAAATGCGATATTTAAACCTTACAACTTATAATATTATCACTTTCGCAAATCAAATTGTTTTATAAAAGTTTGCTCACAAAAAGCCTTAACTTCCCAACATCTTACTCATTTAAAAAATTTAAATATCTAAATTTCAAGTTGTTTATTAATACTTATGCGTCCATAAAATGCTTACTAATCTCAATAAATTCATAAAAATTATCGAGATAAGCAAAATGACCTGCGTTTTTAAAAATTATAATGGCACTATCTTTTATTAAAGCATTTAATTTTTTCGCCATATAAACAGGCGTTGCCTTATCATTTTCCCCAAAAATAATCAAAGTCGGACAATCAATTTCAATGCATTCATTTTCCAAGTGCCGATTTATGATGTTAATAAAAGTTTTTTTCATTTTGTCAGACAAATTTTTATAATCTTGCGAGCCTTTATTTTTTTGGTTAATACCGATTTTTTTAAGAAATTTGAATTTTATTATTTTAAAAGCAACCATTAAATTTTTTTTCGGTTTTATGCCAGCACTGTCAACAAGAATAAGCCTGTCAACTTTATCATTATAAAGGCTTGAAAACAAAATTGCAACTCTTCCACCGAATGAATGTGCAATAATTTTCATTTGTTTGATTTCCAAAAAATCAACTAATGCTTTTAACATCAAAGCATAATCTTCAAGGTTCCAAACTTCAGCCATTTCTTCAGACATTCCAAAAGGCGGAAAATCTAAATTTAAACATCGGTTGTTTTCAAACATTTGAACCACGCCAAAAAAACTTTTCACCGAACCGCCCCAGCCGTGCAAAAAAACAATCCAGTCGCCCGTGTCACCTGTTACTTCATAATAAACTTTTTTGCCTTTAAACTCGAAAAACATATTAATTATATATGATTATTAAAGATTAAAAGACATTATACAAGCATTCTCGCCGTCAGAATAATAATTTTTCCGAATATAATCAGTTTTAAAACCTAATTTTTCATATAAATTAATTGCGGGCAAATTGCTTTCACGAACTTCAAGCCAAATTTTGCAAATTTGATTTTGTTTTGAAAAATTCTTAACAAAACTTATTAATTCTTGTGCATATCCCATTTTTTTATATTCTTGTTTTGTTGCCAAATTAGTTATGTTATATTCCAGTCCCGCTTCACTTTCGGTTAACATAAAAATAATAAAAGCAATCAATGTTTTATCTTTCGTTAAAACATAAGCAAATTTATTTTCTTTTTCAATATCGTCAAGGAATAAAGATTTTCCCCAACTATGCTTTCCAAACTGCTCAACTGAAATCTTCAATACATCTTCAATATCATCAGTCGTCATTTTTCTTATATTCATCATTTACAACTCTGTTCAATTTAATTTTTTATATTTAATTATTTTAATTTATTTTTAATTAAATTTTCTTCTGCTTGTGATAACCTTAAATAAAAGGGCATTAAGTTTTCAAGTGAAGTTATTTTATTTTCATCAATTAAACTTTTTACTAATTTTAAAAGTAATTCTGGCTGTAATTTTATAAGATGTGATGCAACTGATAAATTTTCATTTTCAAGTCCAACTAAAATCACATTTTCAGGCAATTTGTCAGTCAATGAATATTCACCTGCACGCTCGCCGTTTTTATTATATTTTGCCATAAAATATCTTCCAGATAGTGCATTTAAAATGCAATAAAATTCATTGTTAGTTTTATTTTTTTGAACATAATGAAATGCCATAAAATCAAGCGAATTAACCGTAACGATTTTTATGTTTGAATAAACGCACGCAAAACCTTTTACAATCGCCACGCCAATTCTTAAGCCCGTAAAAGAGCCAGGTCCAGTTATAACACCAATGTGAGATAAATCTGCGGGAGTTAAATTATTTGAACTTAAAATATTTTCAATTGCGGGCAAAACATTTTCTGAACTTTTTGCTTCCGCATTAATTTCTTTATAAACTTGTTTGCTTTCAAATTCACAAGCCAATTGAGCCGTTGGGAAAGCAGTGTTCAAACATAATATTTTCATATCTTTTCCTTTTTTAATTTAATTATTATTTAATTATTATTAATTTATTTAATTTAATTTAATTTAATATTTAATTTATTAATTAATTAATTTAATTTTTATTTATTATTTTAAATTATTTTCTTTATAATTTTTATTTTGTAGTTTTTTCAACTAAGTTTGTTTTGTAGTTTCGCAACTGATTATGATTTGACGCTTTTCATCAGAAATTTTTAAAAATATTATTTTATAATGTTTGTCCGGCAATAAGCCCTCCACATTACTTGCCCACTCAACCAAAACAATTCCCTTCAAATTGTCCTTATTAAAATATTCTTCAAAACCCAACGCAAATGCTTCATCAAGCCCGCCGAGCCTATACATATCAAAATGATATAAATTAATTCTTCCGCTTTCATATTCATTCAAAATTGTGAAAGTTGGGCTTGTAACAACATCATCTATGCCGATTCCTTTTGCAAAACCTTTTGCAAATGTTGTTTTCCCGGCACTTAAATCCCCTTCCAATGATATAACGCAAGGCTTGATTATTGATTGCCCAAATTTTTCAGCCAAAAGCATTGTTTCTTCCGCACTTTTTGTTATAACTTTTATTTTCATAAATGCTCCCGTTAATTTTTATTTCGTTTTGCCTTTTTATTGATAAAAATTTTTCAATAATTAAAAAATAATATAAATAAACTAATGTTAAAAAATATAAATCACTCAATAACACTTTCAATTAATTTTAATTTTGTCAGCACTTTGATTTTTAAAATTTCAAAACATTCAGCATAACTTGTTATCATATTTTTTATTTCAATTTTATCAATTTTTTTGAAATGTTTTGGCTCAAAATATAGTTTTACAAGTTGGCTGTCTTTCGTAATCAACTTCCCTATTCCTGCCTTATTTTCAATGCCTGAGAAACCAGCGTATTTTTGCTTAAATTGTCTTGTTAAAAGTCCCAACTTTTCTGTGTTTATTTTTTGAACAAATCCATTTGTTTCGGCTTTTATTAAAACTTTTTTAAATATATCCAAGTCTTTATTGAAAAGCACCAAACTTCCGCCTTGCGCTTTCACAATTGCTTTAAATTTCGTTAATGCCTTTCCACTTGATATGCTTTCATGAACTTGTTTTTTTGCTTGATTGAACGAAACTCCTTTCGCTCTTTCAATAATCAATGCAGATAAAAATTCGCTGAGTTTAAAAAGTTTGTTTTTCTTTAATCCTTTTAATATGGAAATTGATTCCATAACCTCGAGTTCATCGCCAACAAAATCGCCAAGTGGCTGTTCCATTGATGACAAAACAGCACAAGCCTTTTTTCCCTCTTTTTTTAATATATCAACCATAATTTTTGCAAGAACACCCGCTTCATTTTTGTTTTTTATAAAAGCGCCAGCGCCAAATTTTACATCTAAAATTATAATATCACTGCCTGAAGCAAGTTTTTTGCTTAAAATTGATGATGCAATTAAGGGAATGCTTTCAATTAAACCTACTTTATCTCTTAAAGCATACATTTTTTTATCGGCGGGTGCAAGCAAATCAGATTGAGTTATAAAACAGCCGTTCGTTTGTTTTGTTATCTCAATGGCTTGTTCAATTTCCAAATTATTTTTAAGTCCTTTGAAGCAAAGGATTTTATCAGCCGTTCCGCCCGTGAAGCCCAAACTTTTTCCGCTCATTTTAAGCATTTTTACGCCAAGGCTTGCAACAATCGGAACAATCAAAAAAGTTGTGGAATCGCTGACCCCGCCTGTTGAATGTTTATCTGCAACGCTTCCAAGTTCGCTTAAATCAAGCGTTATGCCGGAATTTTGCATTGCTTTGGTCAAATGATATATCTCTTCATCACTCATTCCATTTTTAAAGATTGCCGTTAAAAACGAAATCATTATATTTTCGGGCAACTTTTCATTTACATATGCCGAAATAACGGCGTCGATATCTTCTTTTTCAAGATTTTTGCCTTTCAATTTTCTATTTATTATTTCTTCAAAATTTGTCTTTTCCATATTTTAATATTATAACATTTTTGCCATAATAAAGTAAAGCGGGATTATGATTTTAGCAAGTTATCTTATTGCAAACATTATACAAATAATAAATTGGTTAATTGAAATATAAAAAAAGAGCAGATTTTCTGCTCTTTTCGTTAATGAATGAAATTTGATTTTTTTATGTAATGAAATGTTCTGATTTTTATGGTTTAGTTTTTTGTGTTCCTTCACTTATTGTTTTCGTTTCTTCTGTTTTATCAGTTGTTTTTGTTTTTTCCGTTTCATCAGTTGATTTTATTTCTGTTTTATCTTCAAGCATTTCTTCCAACTCGGTTTCAATCTTTGGCTGTTCAACAATTCCAAGGACAACAAGCACTCCGCAAAAACCCATTGTTATGCCGTTGATAATTTCATTTTGAATTGTAAAGCCAAAAGCATCGCCTAGTGCTTGAAGCAAAATAACCAATGAGGCGGACAATCCCACCCAGAATTTATATGATTTTATTCTGTCTTTAAATTTCATCGTTATCTCCTTATTTACAAACTTGAATTTCAGACATCTCTTCTTTTTTGAAGATTTTAGTTTCCGGAATTTTGCCCTCTAAGTTTATAGTATCTGGAATATCGCCCTTGAGAGTTTTTGTATCAGATAAGTCATTTTTTTTGATGTTTTGAATTTCTGAGATATCATTTTTTTTAAGAATTCTAATCTCAGATTTTTTCCTTTTTTTCGGTTTCAAAAACGCACTTTTAATTTCTGATATATCTTCTTTTATGTCTTCAACCGTGTCAAGATGTTTGGATAATTTTTCTATTGTTGTAATATATTTTTTCTCTCGTTGTGAACTATCTTTCAGTTGATAAAATAGCAATGCCACAAACAGTGTTGCGAAAATTCCATTACTTAAAACTATGTTTATAAATTCTTGCATAATTTCTTCTTTTTGCTTTTATTTTCAAATATTTTTTTGTTTAAGAATTTAAAATTTTTTGATAATTTAATTTTAATTTTTATAAGTTTTAATAAAATCAAATTTCTCTTAAAACAATTTTGACTTTATATTTATGTTGCTAAATTTTTTATAATAATTTTTTTTGAGAAAGTAATCAATTTTATTATAAATTAAGATGTTATTGAACTCAGAAAAATGTTTATATCTTTTTAAACAACAATCTAAATATTTTACTTTATTTTTTAATAATTTTTTCATATTTATTTTTATTTTTGTTATATTAGATTAAATATTTTTATTATTTTATTATTAATAATTGATTTATTTTATTTTTTTTTATTATTTTTAGATAATTTATTGATTTATTCAAATATATCAACACTTAAAACAAGCGAACTTATTTTTGCATTTCCAAGTGAAGATATTAAAATTTCAAAACTTGTTCCTTTAATGTTTGAGTTAAGCCTAACTGTTTTATTTTGTCCAATTATATTAACTATCTTTTCTTCTAAATCCGATTTTAAAGTTAATGTGCAATCATAATCTGATTTTATTAAAATTTTTCGAATTATTTTAAGTTTATCTGGCTCGTCAAAATCAATTGAAGCACTTTTCCAAATGCTCGATAATTCCAAGTCAAAAACTTTTCCGCTATCATTTAAAACGCCTATTTTATTTGCAAATTCGCCGTAAAAAGATGTTAAAATTGTGTTGAGCGAACCCGCATTCAAACTAAGTAGCGATGCAATATCAACGCCTCTTGTTATGTTAAACTTATCGCTTTTAACATCTAAAATAATAATTGCGTTGTTCTTAAAACCATTTATATAATTTTCACAACCTACGCTTTCATTATCATTAAAATTTAATCTGCACGCCAAATAATATTTGCCTTTAAAATAACATGCTGTTGCAAATTTGTTGTTTGAATTTTCAAGTAAACATTCGATTTTTAAATCAAATTTGATTGTGCTTGAACCATTAAATTTATAAATTCCGTCCTGCGTTAAAAACACAATCATATCACCGCAAACAACAACTGTTTCAGCGAATATTTTTGTTGCTGAGCGATATATTTCACTTGTGCTGAAATTATCTGATGAACCATATTTTGAAAGTTTTGTAATGCCATAATCCCGAAAAATGAATAAGTAATCATCAAAGTTAATTAATGCACATAACCGACCGCCGTCGCCCGTTAAATCCATTTCCGAAAAAGAAGTGCCTAATTCAAGCGGATTTATATTTGATGTAAACAGCACAGAGCCCCTATCATCATTGGGAATAATGAAAATATTATCATATATTCTGCAAATTGATAACGCTTTCTGGCAATTTTCATTTAATACTGGGAGCATATGCTGAGAATAAGCATAAAGACCGCCTTCGCCCGAAAATATCATATAATCTTCGCCGTCAATGCAATAATTAATGCCTGCTGGAACAGTTGCGAAAATTTCAGGGTTATTATTAATAATATACGAATAATCATCATATGTGAAAACATTGAAAATGCTAAGCCTGCCATCAACATTGAAAAACATCACTTTGTCAATTTCGAGTTTGTTTATATGGTCATAATACTTATAATGCCAGAGTTTTAATATATCCGTTTCATTAAAAATAATAATATTTCTTTTGACTGATGATCCGTCCGCAACAGGAAGTGAGAGCGAACCAAATCCAATTCCCGTTTCAAGTGCCCCGCTTTTATTTTCAAAGTTATAACACATAACGCCCTGTCCATTCTTTATTGTTTCGACATCTGCGTTTATATTTTCACCAAACAAATCAAAAACCACTGTTTTACTTTTATATGTTTTGCCTTTTATGTTATTTTGATAAAACATCTAGCACCACCTTCGTGATTTAATTTTAATTTGGCTTTTTTTTCGCATTTCGGCAAAAATTCCATCTTTATAACGCTTTTCCCAAATATCCGCTTCCTTGTGGTCGCCAGTGATTAAGCAATATTCTCGTGCAATACCATATGACAACACTTGTGGCAGAATTTTTCCGCCAAAAAGCATTACTTCATCTTCCAAACTTAAATCTTCGGGGATAAAACTGTATGTTATGTTTGCTTTCTCGACATTTGCTTTTATGTAACTTGGAAAAAGTTTATATGCAATGTTGTTTTCATTATCATCATATAATTTGAAAACATCTAAAATACTTTGAGTTAAATTGCTGAGTTCAAATTTGTCTTGAGTAAATTCAATTTGTTCATCATACATAAGTGGCAAATAATCTGCACTGACTTCTTTATAAATCAAATTAAAACATCTGACCAGAAACCCGATTTCTTTTTCCTGCGCTTCGGTTAACTCTTCAACTATATTTTCATCAAAAACTGATGTTTCAAGAAGTTCGTGCTTGCCAAGAAGCACCAGCGATGTTTCTAATATTTCTTTAACTTTCATTTTAGCACCTCCTTTAATTTCTCGGTTGTTTGTTTATTGTTTTGTCTTTCTCTTATTAAATTTTCTTTATCCATTTTTTCAATTAACTTATCTATATTTTCAATTCTTGTTTTATTCACAAGTTCCAAAGTCCTTTCATCAAGAGTGTTATAAGGCACACTTAAACAAAAAGAATTTTTCATTTGCTCTTTATGATGAATTTCAAATTTTTTGGTTATTGTGTTATATTTAATAAAATAATTTTCATCAATTTCTCTCAGACGCTGTGATATAAAGAACACATCAGTTTCAATATTGATTAGCATTTTTTCTCCGTTTTTTTTAAAATATAAAATTGTTTTACTAATTTGGTTATGAAATTTTAACCGCTTGAAACCCCGCCGGCAAAGCAGGCATTCGGGCAACGCCCGAATGCCCAAGGGGCAACACTAGTGTTGCCCCCGTTGGCTTAAAAAAAATTTTTTTAAGCCAACCTTTGCCGGCGGGTTAAAATTTTTCAAGCCGTTTTTTAAAATTTTGTTTAATTGCTGATAAACACCATTAAAATTTTTCAATTTTGTTTCAGCGATTAATCACCGCAAAATTAGTTAAGTTTCAAATAATTTCAATATTTTTTGAACAATTTTTAAACTTTAATATTAGTGATTTTAAAATATTTAAATTTTTTTATAATCGTGCAATATTAAATAAATCAAATATATTTGAAAAGTTAAAGCAAACATTACTCCTCAACAACAATCTCAAACGGATTTGTGACTGTGCTTAAGATGCCCGAAATTTTGGATTGTGCAAGAGGTCTGTCGCAAATTAAATCTGCATATTTAACAAGTGTTGCACTGTATGTTGGATAACCTTGAACTTGTCTTAAAACTTTTCCATCTTCATTTTCAAGCCAATTCCAGTCGCAAAGTTGATGCAACACAAAATCTTTTGTATTAAGCATATAAAGAGTTCCGCTTTCAATAAATCTGTCTGCAACCATTGGAATGCCGTTATAAGTTATTGCTTTATAACCGCCTGTAAGTTCGACAACATCAATATTTTTCTTATAATATAACAAATATTGCTGATATGCTTTTCTAACATCTCTTGAGCAAGCAATAAAGTCAACATCTCCGCCCGCCTTATCTTCAAGGGCATCGATTGTATCCTGTAACAAAATGTCTGAAATTTCTTTTTCAGTTGAGTCTTGATAAGGATTTAACCACGGATACACAGTTCTGCTAAGTCCGTAAAG
>JAQUUD010000008.1 GCA_028694075.1 Clostridia bacterium | reverse complement strand
TAAAATATTACTTAATTTTTAAATCATAATATAGGGCGAGCGGGCAATGCCAACCTAACGGACAAAGCGAGCGGGCGAAGCAGGGCGAGCGGGCAATGCCAACCAAACGGACAAAGCGAGCGGGCGCAAGCAAGGCGAGCGGGCAATGCCAACCTAACGGACAAAGCGAGCGGGCGAAGCAGGGCGAGCGGGCAATGCCAACCAAACGGACAAAGCGAGCGGGCGCAAGCAGGGCGAGCGGGCATTGCCAACCAAACGGACAAAGCGAGCGGGCGAAGCAGGGCGAGCGGGCAAATCAAACGAGTCTAACGGGCACATCAAACGGTTATGTCAAACGGACAAAGTTAAATCACCAACAAATTTTATTAAAAAACTTTTCAATCACTGAATTTTTGTCTTTTTAAGTCTTAAATCTTCATTTTCAAATTCAACTAAGATATTTTGTCTTTTATTAATTAGTCTTGAGAAGTTTCTTTCGCCATATTTATCTCTCAACTCACTTAACATCAAATTTGTATTTAATATTATAATTTTTTGTTCAGTCATTCGTTGATTTAAAACTAAATACAAATATTCAAGCGTAACATTTTTATATACAGGTTCAGAGCCTAAATCATCAATCACCAAAGCATCACATTCCAAATATTTCGAAAGATATTTCATTTTTTCTTCATTAAAAGTTGTGTGATATTTCAAAAAATCATTGTTCATTTCAAACGCGGTTGTATAAACAACGAATTTGTTTTGTTTAATCAGTTCTGAAGCCAAGCATTGAATTAAAAAAGTTTTCCCTGTGCCCGTACTTCCTTGTACTATAACGAAAAATTTACGCTTATTATTTATTGCCCATTGTTTTATTCTATTATAAATGTCAGGTATATTTTTATTGCTGAATAAAGAATAATCTGATTCTTCAAAAGTTTTAAGCGCTTTCATATCAATTTTTTCTAAGTTGATGATGCTGTTAATTTGTTTAACACAATCGCAAATAATTCCTTGAACATAACCAGTGTCTTCACATTTCGGGCAATGATATTTCGGATTTAAATCTTCTTTTTTTAAACAAATTTTATTTAAAATTTGATTTTGTTGTTTAATTACATTTTTCAGTTTTTCATTATCAAATTGTTTTCCATAAGTATCACATTTGGTTTTTTCAATTATTAAGGTTTTTTCCAAAGCATAAAGTTCTTTAAATTCTGGCAAAGAAAAAGCCCGATGCAAATTATTTTTT
Source organism: Clostridia bacterium (assembly GCA_028694075.1). GTDB lineage: Bacteria > Bacillota > Clostridia > Christensenellales > UBA1242 > UBA5489. The sequence goes on along the minus strand of JAQUUD010000008.1, from coordinate 26,481 downwards.
GCAATCTGCTCAGCCTTATATTTTCTGCTATCCAAAATTTCTTTAACTTTTTTATCCATAATTTTTAATATCCAATATCAATTTCGTCCAAACTGTCAAACAGCGCTGATAAATCTTCTTTTTCGATTTTTGAATTGCTTTTTTTCGGCAAAGGCTTTTCCGAAAAACTTTCAAATGCATATTTGCTGGCTTGCTCAACTGTTGTTATGTTTTTATTATGCCAAGTTGACAAAAGTTTGTTCATATACTGCATTGGTTGTGCCTTTCCTGCCGATTTTTCAACGGCTAAATTAAGGAGTGTTTCGGGCATAAACCACGAATATTTCCAAGTTTTTAAAAACTCCCTGTCCTGAGAAATAACATTTCTTGAAAGCCCTAGATTTTCCAAAATTTCTTTTACTTTCTTATCTTCATGTATCAGTCCAGTTATATGCTCATTAATTGCTTCCAAACTTACAATTCCAAGTTTATATAATTTTAAAATGATTTTATCTAAACCTTCAAGAGTTCTAATTGAGTTTTTAAAGCAATAATTTGCAAGCGTTAAGAGTGAATTTTTTGTATGCCCCAAGTCCAGCCATTTTGATATGTAAATTTCCACTATATTTTCAAGGTCTTCATAATATACACCGATTGTTTTGTTAAGTTGTTTTGAAAGAGAATACATTTCAACTTTTTGTTTTTCATATTCTTCGATTTCAGTTATTGATATTTTTTTAAGTTCATAATACTTGCCCAATTTAAAATCAATTTTATCAAAGTTAGTTCTGCCCATTTTTTTTGCAGACTGCTTTGCAACAAATTTTATGCAATCCAAATTAAAGTCCCATTCCTCTGTCCATTTTATCATTTTTTCCAGTTCATCAACCGTGGCAAAGCGTTTCGCTCCGCAAATTTTTAAGACTTCGCTAACACCGCTTGTTTTTTGGTTTAACATTTTAATTCTTTCTTCCACGGCTTCGGCTGTTGTAACACCTTCTGATGCCCAATTTCGTGCAACTGTAAGAATATAAGCATATCCAACATTTTTGCCTTTCAAAGATGTGCAATATTGCATTGTCATAATAAGTGCTTCCGGTTGAATATGATGTGCTTCCAGCAAAGTGTAATACTCTGCATATTCATTTGAAGTTATCATACGACCTTCGATTATTTGTTGAGCCTGCGCATTAAATTCTGTATATTTATCAAGCTTAAATTTTTTAGTGTTATTAATAACATTTTTAAGGGGCATATATCTTATTTGCATAGGCATTGTAAACAAAACTTGCACAAGCCCCTGTTCCTGCCAATATAAAAAAGCATCTTCAATATCTTGGCTGGTTAAATGTAAAAACTCGGCAAAATGTTCAATCGTATTATCAAACGAATCAGGATTTGAACATTTATATAAGCCATAAAGATAAACCCGAACACAATTTTCCGGAGCATATGGCAAAAACTCGTTGATAAAAAAATTATCAACCGCTGTTTGTGAACTGATTACATATTCAGAAGAAAGTTTACAAAACGCCATTATGAAATAATAATAACACAACTTGCCAAAATTGTAAAATCTTTTATTTATTTAATTTTAGCAAAAAATAAAATATAAAATTGTGATGAATGGTTATTATAAAAAAACACCGGCGGAAGCGGATTTTAGCAAGGCTAAAATCCCAGCACGCCTTACAAAAAAGCCATTTATGGCTTTTTGTAAGGCGTGCTCTGGAGCAACTTTTTCAAAGTTGCTCCGCCTTCCGCCGGTGTATAAATTTTTTTATATATAATTATTTACTAAATTTTGCAAAAAAATATAATCCTATATTCTCAAATTATAAATAAGTTACTTACTTGCACCTAATTCAATTTCAGGTTTTTCCCCTTTAAATTGGTTAAACTCTTCAACTGTTCTAAAAATGTGAATTATATCATCTTTGGAAAGATTTTCCCCTGTTTTGCCAAAAATTGTTTCGCCCCGAATTTCAAACCCTGTTATTTTTTTTATATCAACCAATTTATTTATAGTATTTAAGTTATGAACTCTATATCCATGGTTCTCATCATCTTTGCTTATTACAAAATGATTAAATGAATTTTCCGAGTCATTACTGAATACTATATCTTTTGCAACCCAATTAGATTTAGTTTCATAAACAGCAGTTTCATAATAATCCACGCAGATATTGTCATCATAATATTTTTGAACAGCAGTAATGTTTTTTATAGGTAAACCATCTTTCTTTTGAACCATATTCTGAAAACAAATTTTATTAAATAAATGTATATATGGTTGACCAATATTATTGTCTTTTGAAAAAGTAATTTTATATTTTTCATCAATTCCACGCAAAGCAGACAACTTAAAAACTAAATTCGCCATTCCTCTTCTTTTTTCAAGATTTCCGACAAAAATTACATCTTTGCCGTCGCTTACTTGATTTCCAGAAAAATTAGTAATGCCTTCTAAAAACGCCTTAAATTCCTTATTATTACTTATTACATCTGGAATTAGGAAATGCCTTCGAAATTTAGTTAATATATCTTCATTATTGGTTGATATATTTGATTTTTGAGTCAAACCTGAAAAAATTTTTAAAATTTCTGCTTTCATTTTATCCCCTTTTTTGTTACATACTAATTTATAATTCAAAAATTAAAATATATATAACTTTTAATTATGCACATATTAGCACTCGGGCACAAAATTGTCAATAAGCACCTTTTTTAATTTTTTGAAAACAAAAAAACGCCGTTTTTTAGGTTAATTTAAACATATTTATTACACAATTAGTAATTTATTAAATTTATAGTTAAATTATGATATTACTTTATTCATTTAACATAATTTTTTAATCAAATTCAATGATTTTACCGTCCAACCAACTATTAAAAAATTCTTCAAGTTCTTTCATTGTGACCTTTTCAAAAATGCCTATTAAATTTTCAGGAGTGGCAATTTTAAAAGCATATTTAATATAATATTCTTTTAAACATTGTGTGATTTTTTTACTGCCTATTAAATCATTGACCGAACTCATAAGTAAAAATCCTCTAACATATGTTAAATGATAATATTCCGGCTCGGTACTAAATTCGTTTAAACTTCTGTTTATTGAAGTGTCAATTTCGCCCAAAACACTACCATATATTGCTTTAAAAACTTGGAAACTGCTGTTTGCTTTTTGCACAAGTTTTTCATAAGTCAAATCATACTGCGGATTTTGCTCATAAAATAATGCACACGAAAATTCTGTCAAACCTTCATCAAGCCACGCATACTTTGTTTGATTATTCCCGACTACTCCATACCACCATTGATGTGCCAGTTCGTGAACTATAACATAAGTGTATGTTTCATAATTGCTTATCTCATCAGAAATCAACACAAGTGAAGGATATTCCATTCCACCGTGCACAAAATTAGACTGAATAACCTTAACTTCATCATAAGGATAATTTCCGAATAATTCTGAATAAGTTTCAATGGCAAGTTTGCTCGTTTCCAAACTTTCTGAAGCGTGCTCATCATTATAAAAATAATAAAACACTTCAGTATTGTTTACTTTTGTTGAAATAACTTGAAATTTTTCAGATAAAACAATTGCAAAATCACGCACCGCTTTTGCCTTAAAAACGCTTATTTTATTTAATCCTGCAACAGCATTGGCAATCTCTTTGCCTGTTGTTGCAACAATAAAATCTTTTGGATATGTCAATTCAATTTCAAAGTTGGCAACTTCGCTATAAAATGGGTCACCGTATGAATAATATTCCATTTCAGCCCACTCACCATTTTCAAATACACAAGCAATAGGAAAAAAATTTCCTAGATTAACAGTGTTTTCGCCATAACCGAAGCGATGATTTATATTCGGAATTATAACAGAAAAATCCATATTAAAATTGGTATAAGTTTCAGGCTCAACAGGTTTTTGAAGATAAACAATTAAAATGTTTTCATCTGTTCCACAAATTTCAAAGTTTAAATTTAAACTTGAATTATTATAAACTTTGGTGATATCAATCCCACCGTAACTTATCCCATTATAATAGCATTTATCATAATTTGATAAGCCAATTACTTCCTGACCGGAAGCATCTCTGAATGCACTCGGATAAAGATTAAAATAAATTGACGAAAGCGGAGTTTCAGTTTTATTATAATAATTAACACTCATTGAACCGTTTAATACATAATTAACATCATCAAAAGTTAATTCAAGCCGATAATTCGTTAAATTTTTCGAAGCACTGTCAACATTTAATGAACAGGCATAAATTGAAGTAATAAATACTGCAATCATTAGACAAACAATAATTTTTTTCATACTAAAATTTTATGAGTAGATTTTTCTTCTTATGCCAACTTAAATAAATTTACAATTAACTTGATTGAAATTTAATCAAAAAATTTTGCATAACGGTCTAATGTTCGATTAAAAAATTTAACAAATGTTATTATTGCTAAAAACAGTTGACAAATTATTGTATAATTTATATAATTTTAATATTATAAAAAAAAAATTAGATTTATTTAAATAAATTAATGAAAACAAAACAAAATACATATATAAGATTTCGCAAATAGTTTTAAAAATTTAAAATTTAAATTTTAATTTTAAAAATTATCTGCGTAAATGGGGGAAAGATGAGTAAAAAATGGCAATTACTTCTTAATTTAATAGTTGTTGTTTTTGTGCTTGCTATGATTCCTTTCTCGATTTGGGCAACAAGTATCTTGAATTCGAGAGTTTCAAATAATATTTATTTCGATGTCGAAGACATTGAAGGTAGTTTTTCTTATCAAATAACTGGCGATTCAAACCCTGACAGTAATGTTGCTTTTAGTTCAGGAAATGTCTTTACGGCAAGTTATAACGAACAAGATGATAAATATATTTTGCAAAATTCAATTGGAGAGGAGGTTCTTGACGGACTCTTATCTATTCAAGGAAATGGTTTGACTTTCAGCCACGGCAACACCTTAATAACATATTCTTTTCTGTTTATTAATTCAGGAGAGACTAATGTTGAGCTTTCTGTTTCGTCTGACCCAGATGCCGAAAGCAATTTAACCGCAAATAATGTTGCAACTGCTTTCAGATATGAATTATTCCTTAGCGAGTTTGATGTTATTAATCAATTACCTTCGTTTTCAGCAGAAGCAATAGTGCCTGCTGGAAAATCATTTAATGCTTTGGTCGACAAAAAGGACGAAACTTCAAATGCGTATACCTACATATTATTTACTTATCAATTATATTTAACAAATTTGAGTACAAATAGTTTTACAACTGCAATATCACTGGACATAAATTTGCATTCAGTTTTAAACTAAATTTTAGTAAAAAATTGGCGATAAAAAACTGTTTTAACTCTAAAACAGTTGATTTATTTTTTAATTAATGATAAGATATACTGCAATATTTTATAGGGAGAATACTTATTATGTATGACAAAGTTTCCGCAAAACTTGATTTTATTTCAAATGAACTCGAAGTAATTGATTTTTGGAAAAAACAAGATATTTTTAATAAAACTTTAAAACAAAATGAAAAAGGCAAATACTTTTCTTTTTATGAAGGTCCTCCAACAGCAAACGGAATGCCACACGTTGGGCACCCGCTTACTCGGGCAATGAAAGATATTATTCCCCGCTTTAAAACAATGAAGGGTTTTTATGTTCCAAGAAAAGCCGGCTGGGACACTCACGGGCTTCCTGTTGAACTTGAAGTTGAAAAAAACATAGGCTCAACTGGAAAACAAGACATTGAAAAATTCGGGGTTGAAAAGTTCACTTTACTTTGCAAAGAAAGTGTTTGGAAATATAAAAAAATTTGGGAAGATATAACTGAGCGTTTCGGTTACTGGCTTGATATGGAAAAGCCTTATGTAACATATGAAAATGATTATATCGAAAGCATTTTTTGGGCATTAAAAGAAATGGACAAAAAAGGGCTAATTTATAAAGGTCACCGCATAAGCCCATATTGTCCGAGATGCGGAACAACTCTTTCAAAAATGGAAGTGGAAAAAAATTATAAAGTCCTTAAAGAAAAAAGCATTTTTGTTAAAATGAAAAGTTTAGAAGAAGAAAACACATATTTCTTGGTTTGGACAACAACGCCGTGGACACTTCCGTCCAATATCGCTCTTTGTATGAATCCAAAAGAAAAATATGTGAAAATTGAATATAACGGCGAGTTTTACATTTTGCTTAAAAATTTAGTCAGCAAGCATTTTGAAAATTATAATTTAATAAACACAAAAACCGGCAAAGATTATGAATTCCACAAATATGAGCCACTTTTTGATTATTATAAAAATGAAATTACTGACGGTTATTATGTAACCGTTGACAATTTTGTTACTTTGGAAGACGGCACTGGCATTGTACACATTGCCCCCGCTTTTGGTGCGGAAGATTATGAAGTTGGACAAAAATATAATTTACCTTTTGTTCAAATGATTGATGATTATGGCAAATTTATTGATAAAGCCGTGCATTTTAAAGGAATGAACGCTAAACAGGCGGATAAGTTTATCATTGAAAAACTGGGAAAAGAAAACAAACTTTTTAAAACTGAATTAACTGAGCATAGTTATCCGCATTGTTGGAGATGCGAAACACCGCTTTTATATTATGCAAAAAGTGCGTGGTTCGTTAAAACAACTGCATACAAAGATAAAATGATAAAAAATAATAAGCAAGTTTACTGGCTTCCTGAAAACATAAGAGAAGGCAGAATGGGCAATTTCCTTGAAAATAATATTGACTGGGGCATTTCAAGAACAAGATATTGGGGAACCCCACTTCCGTTTTGGGAATGCGAATGCGGACATGTTCACGTGATTGGAAGTGTCCAAGAACTAAAAGAATTATCTGGAATTCAAGAAATAAATGATTTGCACAAATCTGAACTGGATAAAATCAGTTTCAAGTGCGCTGAATGCGGGAAAATGATGCATCGAACACCTGAAGTACTTGACTGCTGGTTTGACAGTGGAAGTATGCCTTTCGCACAATATCATTATCCTTTTGAAAATAAAGAAATTTTTGAAAAAACTTTTCCGGCCGATTATATTTGCGAGGGAATTGACCAAACTCGTGGCTGGTTCTATACACTTTTGGCAGTCAACACAGCAATTTTTGAAAAATTGCCTTTTAAATCCTGTATGGCGCTTGGGCTTGTCAATGATAAATTTGGGCTTAAAATGAGCAAATCAAAGGGCAACGGTATTGACCCTTGGGATATTTTGAACAAGCAAGGTGCGGACGCACTGCGCTGGTATTTTTATTATGCTTGCACGCCCGGGCAAAATCTTTCTTTCAATGAAGAAAACTTGCAAGAATTGCAACGAAAATTTATGGGAACATTATGGAATGTTTACGCTTTTTATATTCTTTATGCAAATATTGACAATTTTGACCCAACAAAATATCAACTTAAAAACTGCAAATTAGCATTTATTGACAAGTGGCTTTTATCTGAATTTAATGCACTTATTAAAACCGTTGATGCAGGGCTTGAAAAATACATTATGCTTGAACCAGCAAGGAAAATTACGGATTTCGTTGATAATTTATCAAATTGGTATATCAGAAGGTCCCGAGAGCGTTTCTGGGCAAGCGGAGAAACAAATGATAAAATCTCAGCCTTTAAAACCCTTTATACTGTTTTAAGCGGACTGGTTAAATTAATTGCTCCGTTTGTGCCTTTCATTTCAGAAAAGATATATCAAAACTTAGTGCGAAGTGTTGAAAAAAATTCACCCGAAAGCGTGCATTTGTGCGAATTTCCTAAGGCAGATGAAAAGTTGATTAACATCGAATTGAACAATGGAATGCAAGATGTTTTGGATATTGTTGTGCTTGGCAGAAGTGCAAGAAACTCGGCAAACATAAAAAACCGCCAACCATTATCAAAAGCAATTGTTTGCAGTTCAGGAGAATTGAGTTTAAGCAATGAATTAGTTGATTTGATTTCCGGAGAATTAAATGTTGAAAAAGTTGAACTAATTTGTGATGAAGCATATGATTATGTAACTTATGAATTAAAACCGCAATTAAAAACATTAGGTCCGAAATATGGCAAATTAATTGGCGAAATAAAAATACAACTTCAAAAAATTAACGGAAGCGATGCTGTTAAAAAATTAAAAACTGGTGAAAAACTGAAATTGAATATAAGTGGAACTGAAATTGAATTATCTGAAAGCGATTTATTAATTGAAATAAAAAATAAAGAAAGTTTTGTTTCCGAAAGCAACGGAAATATCACCGTTATACTTGATACTCATATCACGCAGGAACTTTTTGAAAAGGGCGTAACTCGTGAAATAATTTCCAAAATTCAATCCTTAAGGAAAGAAAGCGGGTTTGAAGTAACTGACCGAATAATTTTAAGTTTCTCTAGCGATGAAATCATTTCAAAAATCTTTGAAAAATTTTCAGAACAAATTGCAAAGGAAACCTTGTCGAGTAAAATTTTTGACTTGAATAAAACAAAATTCTCGGAAATAAAAAAAGAATATAAAACAGACTTTATTGTGAACGATAGCAAAGTTGAAATTTTTGTTGAAAAAATCTAAGGTTTTTTAAATTAAAACTAAATTTTTATTTGAATAAAAATAATTAGAAATTAACAAATAATTAATAAAATATAGTTGAATTAAAAATTTAATTAAAAAATGTAAATTTAATATTATTATAAATATTAGCATTATTTAATTTATTTAATTATTTAAATATTTAATTTATTTAATTATTTAATTTATTTAATTATTTAATTTATTTAATTATTTAATATTATTTTACATTTTATATTTTATATTTAAACAATTTATATGGTTTAATTGAAAAGACCGCCCCGCAAGCGATAACGCTTGCGGGGCGGTCTTTTTTCAAAGCATTTCAATTATAAATGAATTCAATTAAATCGAAATTGGGGTGTGAGCGGTTTCGCCTTGGCGTCCGTCACATCACCCACACATACATAGGGCTGGATATATTTTATTAAACTTTCAAAAATTTAACAACTAACTTTTTGAAAAGCATTTGACCTGTTTTGAACTTTCGAATTAGAATGCAAAAAATTGATTTCTTTAAATTTTGCTTCAAGACTTTTAAATAATTGTGTAGTATGCTTTGATGTTTGTTCTTTGGTTCCTTTAAAACTTTGGGCTATTTCAACGCCATTGTCCATAATGGTTCTTTTTAAAATATCCACTTGACTTGGGTCAGCAAAAAATTGGATTAATTGCTTGCGGTTAAATACTTCTGAAGTTTCAGAGTATATCGTTTTAATATCTGCTTTTTTATATAAATAATTTTTAGAAGAATAAATTTGAATTATTGCAGTGTTAATAAATCTATAATCGTTTTTCCATCTATCTGATGCATATTTAAAGGCACGACCATTTTGCCTTATTGCTTCCATCACACAATGTCCATTATTTCTTATCCTATGAGAAGCACAAGCTAACGCCAAGCCGTTAATTTTGCAAACGGCTAACATAAATTTTTCATTGTCAGCAAGTTCAAGATGTTTTTTTCTAAAGGTTGGGTCAACTAAAAAATTTTTTATTTGTTCATTAAAAGTCATAGCGATCTCCTTTTGCAAAAATTGTATCAAGAATAAGTTCAAAAGTCAATACCAGTATTTTGACAAATTTCAATTCGTAAATTTAAAATATTCGTTAATTTTATTGCTTTATGTAAAATCAGTTTATTTCTTAATATATTATGAAAAAAAGTATTAGAAATGTTTAATATCTCGAAAATCATATTTTATTATCTCAAATTTCTTTGTATGCTTATGATTTATTTATAAATTCTCGATTTTTGCAAGTGCACTTTTTTTCAAATTTTGTTGTCTGATAACATTAACTCCTTGATTTTTTTCAAATTCCGAATTTACAAAATCAATTCTTTTTTGAAAAACCACACCCAGTGATTTAGTAAACTTATCAACTTCAAGATATGAGCCTTTAAAATTTTTTATTAAACTTGTCGCTGTTGCTTTTATGCTTTTTTTCAATAACTCTGCTTGTTCAAAATCTCCAAAAAATTCTCTTAATTGTTCATCTGAAAATAAACCTTTAATATCGCTTGAAATTTTTGTACCCTTAGAAATAAACTTTGGCGAAGAATAAACTTGCCTTATTGCATTATTTCTAATTCGTTTGTCTTTTTTTAACTCTGGTGGCAAATATTTATATGCAAGCCCATTTCTGCTAACCATTTTTAAAACAAATTCTTTATTTGATTTAAACTTTTCCGGCATCAATCTAATTGCAAGAACATTCTGCTGTATTGCATCTAATAATATGTCAATATCATTTTGCAACTCATCTGACGCATAAAACACGGCTAAGCCATCACGCTTAACTGCTTCCAAAACAACTTCTTTATCATTTCTTAAATTTTTTGAAGCATACTCCAATGAAAATTTATTATTTTTTATAAGTTCCAAAACAAGTTCTTTATTATTTCTTAATTTATCTGATTTAAACAAGTGTCTCATAATATGGGGCATAGCCTTGGGGCTGTGCTTTGCAATGGTTAAAACAACATCTGCATTTTCTTTCAATTCATCAGATGCAAATTGAAAAGCATAACCATTTTGTTTAACCGCCGTAATAACAATTTCCTTATCATTTCTGAATCTTTCCGAAGCATATTCTAAAATATTCCCATTTTGTTTAACCGCTTCCAAAACAACTTCTCTATCATCTTTCAAATGTTCAGACGCATAAATAAAAGCCCCGCCATTTTGCCTTACAGCAAACAAAACAACTTCCTTATCATTTTTTAATTCCTCAGAAACAAATTCTAAGGCTTCACCGTTTAGTTGCACTGCCCTCAAAACAAAATCTCGGTCATTCTTTAATTGCTTTGATGCAAATTTCAATGCAAGTCCGTTTTCCTTAACTGCTGTTGCAACAACAATATAATCGGCTCTTAATTCGGCAGAAACAAATTCCAGTGCGTTACCATTAATTTTCAAAACTTCCAAAACAAAATCTCGGTCGTTTTTTAAGGCTTTTGAAGCATATTTTAATGCCTGAGGATTTTTCCTTACGGCATCTAATATAAAATTTTTATCGCTTGCAAACCTACCATGAAAAAATCTATAAATCGGGTCTTCCAAAAATTTTGCTATTTCTTCACTTTCATATTCCATAAAAATCTTCCTTTATTATATTTTTTCTAAAAAGTTTAGTTTCTTTTTTTCATATAAATTCTTGCAAAAACTGAATAATTTTTATTTATAAAAATTATTATATCAAAAAATCCCTATTTGTCAATAAGGGGATTAATTAGATAAATCTTAAAAATTGATTAATTTTGATACTATTATTTGAAATATAGATTTTAAAACAATAAAATTATAAGCAAATCTATATTAATTTACATTTCCTTTTCGGTTTAAATCTATTTCATTAGTTCTTTTGTTCAATGGTTAACTGCAAAAAATTTTTTTTGCCTTTTTTTAATATGATTTTGCCTTCATTCAAAAATTTATCAGTTACAATCAAATTTTCATCATCAATTTTTTCATTATTTATTTTTAGACCGCCCTGTTTTAATAGAGAACGGCAAGCAGACTTTGAATCAACCATTTTGCAGTGAACAAACAAATCAATAACTGATATTCCTTTTTTAAGCAAATCAACTGAAATATCAAAAGTAGGAGCGTTTTCGCTTGACTGTGAATTTTCAAACAACGAAAGCACCGTTTCAACAACTTTATCGGCTTCTTCTTTGCCGTGCACAAGTTTTGTTATTTCATAAGCCATAACACGCTTTGCTTTAACAATATCTTCCGACAATAATTTATTTATTGTTTTTAAATCAATTTCAGTAAAGAGTTTCAAAAGCATTTCCGTGCTGTCATCATGAACATTGAAAAAATATTGATAAAAATCAAATACTGTTGTTTTTTCTCTGGCAACCCATAAAGTTCCACTTTCTGTTTTGCCCATTTTTTTGCCGTCACGAGTCATAAGGAGCGGGCATGTGATGCCATAAATATCTCTATTATTTTCGATTTCAGAATCCAAATTATTAAGTTTTCTGTTTAAGTTCACTCCCGCAACAATGTTCCCCCATTGGTCGCTTCCGCCAATTTGAAGGACGCAACCATATTTTTTATTAAGATAAGCAAAATCATATGCTTGCATAAGCATATAACCCATTTCCAAAAAAGTTAACCCGCCTTCTTCAATTCGGTTTTTATAGGCATCGGCTTTTAGCATTACTGCAACATTAAAATGCATACCGATATCACGCATAAAATCTATGTATGAATATTTGTTTATCCAATCAGAGTTATTTAAAATGATTGCAGGATTTTCACCTTCAGTTGAAATGAAACGCCTTGCAATTTTTTCAACTTCCGCAATATTATGTTTAACTTCTTCTTTTGTAATCATTTTTCGCATTTCTTTTTTACCGCTCGGGTCGCCAATTAAAGCAGTTGCCCCGCCAATAACCAAAATACCCTTATGCCCTGCTTTCTGCAATTTTTTGAACATCATCAGTGCAAAAAAATGACCAATATGCAAACTGTCGGCGGTCGGATCGATGCCGAGATAAAAAGTAAATTGTTTCTTACCGTTTAATAAATTTTTTATTTCAGTATCGTGGGTTAATTGATATGTATAACCTCTTTCATTAAGTTCTTTAAATAATTCTTGTGTCATTTCCTCACTCCTTACATTAATAATTTCATTATATAATAAAAATACGAACTAAATCAAGAATTCCATTAAAAAATATTGTTATTTATACTATTCATTAAATTTATTTACTTCAATCTTTATATTAATTATTGCTATTAAAACAATATTTTATCGAGAATTTTTAAGCAGGTTTTAAATCGCTCATCATAATTTCCTGAAATTGAATAATATTTTGCTTTCATTATATCGTAAAACTCAGTTTTTAATATTTCATTATTCTTTTTTCTAGCATTTCCTTCAATATTAATTCTTGTTCCGTCCTGCACCCAAATAACATCTGGCTCTAAATAAAATATCACATCATATTTGCTTATTTCGTAAATTTGCTTTGCAAGATTAAAAATTCTTTGCTCATTATCGCAAGTAATTATTTTCCCAAAATAAGCGGTGATTAAACTGTCAGTGTCAATAAATAACACTTTATTTGCCAATTTTTCGAGTTGATATTCTTTTGATTTATGCTTAAACATAATTTCAAAAAAATCGCTTTCGATCATATTCTCAACTCCACCTGCCTGCTCGCAAACATCTCTCCCAACTTCTTCTAAAAAAATTGTATTGTAGTAATTTGCTAGGGCTTTAATAAGTGTGCTTTTACCACAACTTTCTGTTCCAACAATAAGCACTTTTTTTACATAATAGGGCTTCATTTCATTAGGCAGAAATTCAAAATATTTTAGCGGATTTTTTCTGATTTCAGTTGAAGAAATTTGAACTGCTTTTTTACCTGTTCGATTAATATATTCAATTTTTGCATTTGGATATAATTTTTCAAAAATTTTTTTATTTTTATAATCACTTCCAGCAAATACCACATTAATTTCATCTTTAATTAATTCTTTGATTTGTTGTGCCCCGTCTTGCCAGTTATACAAATTTTTATCTTTCGAATAATCTTCAATTGCAATCACTTCAACATTATCGAAATCTTTTGCAATTTGTTTCAGTACCCGAAATCTTATTTGATATGGAACAAAATCTCTTTGTTTCGAATAGGAAAGTACAATAAACAGTTTTTCACATTTATTTATTGCTTGAATGATACATCTTATATGACCCAAATGAACGGGGTCAAAACTTCCGCCATAAAATCCGATTTTATACATATTCCCTCATATTTTTATCTCAGTTTTCTAATTTAAAAAATTATTGTTTTCATAAGTGAGATATTTCATTTTCTTTGCTTTTATTTTCGGAAAATTTCTTAATATTTTTCTTGTTTCGTTTTAGCCAAGAAATATATCCATAAATTGCGTTTGCCAAAAACACAAGCCACATTATTAAAATTGCAACCAACTGCCCATCTGAAATAATAAAATAATAAATCCACATCGCAACCGAAATCATATCAACAATAATCCATAATATCCATTGTTCCAAATAACACTTGATTGAAATAAAGAAGGCAATTATTGAAAGGATTGTTGTTATTGCATCTATATAAGGCAATCTTCCGTTAATTAAAAAAAGTATGTATCCATAAACAATTGTTAGAGATAATGTTACAATAAACAAAACTGCTAATTGCTTTCTGTTCATTCGTTTCGAAACGACAACACCGCTATTCCTATCTTCATTCTTTTTCCATACAAACCAGCCCAAAATTTGAATCGGTGTGTAATAAAAAATATTTAACATTGCATCGCCATAGTATAACGCTTGATAAGCAATAATGCCATATAAAACGCTGTTGATAATTCCGTAAATAAAGCAACTTTTTTTTCCTTGTGCTGTTAAAATAACGCAAATTATACCAGTCAGAGATGAAGCAATCCCCATAAAAGTATCTTGCAAATAAATTGAAATACTAAGCATTATTGCAATTGCGAAAAACATCCAGCCATATGCTTTAATAAATTTTCCAATAATATGTTTTTTGTTTTCATATTCAAACAATTTTTTTAATAAAACTTTCATAATTCACCCCTTTAATTTTCAGCATTTTATTATGTTATCAACTGCCAAAAATCTTTTGTTTCATATTATTAATATGATAATATCATTATAATGGTTACTTGTCAAGAATTTTTTAAAAAAATAAAAAACAAAGACTTTTTGTCTTTGCTTTTTAAATTTTATTAATAATTTTCTCAGTTAAGAACAATGTTTATGACTTTGTTTGGGATAATTATAATATTTGCAATTTTTTTATCTTGTATAAAAGATTTTATTTTGCTGTCATTTAAAACCGTTTCTTTTATTTCATCTTTTGACAAGTTCTTTGAAATTGAAATCACTGCTCTAAGTTTGCCATTTATTTGCACAACCAAATTGAAATTATCTTCTTCAAGCACATTTTCAGAATAAGTCGGCCATTTTTCATTTGCAATTGTTTGATTTTTTCCGAGAACCTTTTGCCAAATTTCTTCTGTTATATAAGGTGCTATTGGATTTAATAATTTAATATAACCTTCTGCATATTTTTTAGGGAAAACTTTTTCCTTTGTAACAGCATTTAAAAAAATCATCATTTGACTTATTGCAGTATTAAATCTTAGCGCTTCATAATCTTCAGTAACTTTTTTAACCGTAAAATTATATATTTTGTCTAAGTTTTCATTTTCTTCATTTTTTATAATATTCGAATGATATAATTTCCAAACTTTTTCTAAGAAATTTTTTGCACCAGCAATATTTTTTGTGTTCCACGGTTTTGTCGCTTCCAAAGGTCCCATAAACATTTCATAAACCCTAAGTACATCAGCGCCGTAAAGATTAATAATGTCATTCGGATTGATTACATTACCCTTGCTCTTGCTCATTTTTTCATTGTTTTCACCAAGTACCATACCTTGATGAACAAGTTTTGCAAACGGCTCTTTGCAAGGAGAAACTCCTTTATCATATAAATAATTATTCCAAAATCTTGAATAAATCAAGTGTCCGACTGCGTGTTCATCTCCGCCAATGTATAAGTCAACTGGCATCCAATGTTTTAACAACTTTTCATTTGCAATTTCATTATTGTTTTGCGGGTCAATATATCTTAAAAAATACCAACTTGAACCTGCTGAGCCCGGCATTGTATTTGTTTCTCTAACGCCATTTTTCCCGTCAATTTTAACATTAACCCAATCGGTTGCTCTTGCAAGCGGAGAAGCATTATTTTTTTGCGGTTTATAATTTGATAAAGTTGGAAGTGTTAAAGGCAATTCACTATCTTTTAAAACATAAGTACTGCCGTCTTCCAAAAATACAATCGGGATAGGCTCGCCCCAATACCTTTGTCTTGCAAAAATCCAATCCCTGATTTTATAGTTTATTGATTTTTCCGCTTTGCCTTTTTCTCCAAGTTTTTTTAAAGCGGTTTTAATCGCTTCTTCTTTATTTAATCCGTTTAAATACTCTGAATTAATGTGCTTGCCGTCCGCCAAAAATGCTTCTTTTTGAATATCTCCGCCTTCCAAAACAGGAATGATTTCAATGTTATATTTTTTTGCAAAATCATAATCTCGCTGGTCGTGGGCAGGCACTGCCATAATCGCACCTGTTCCATATGAATTAAGCACATAACTTGATATATAAATCGGAATTTTTTTGTTGTTTGCTGGGTTTATTGCATATGCCCCCGTGAAAACACCATTTTTATCTTTATTTAAGGAAGTTCTTTCAAGTTCAGATTTTAACGAACATTCGTGAATATATTTTTTAACCTCTTCAATTTTATCTTTTGAAGTAATTTTTAAAACCAAATCGTGTTCAGGAGAAAGCACACAATAAGTTACGCCAAAAATGGTGTCAACTCGTGTTGTGAAAATTTCAAAATTGAATTTAGTTCCACTGACTGCAAAATTTACTTTTGCACCTTCGCTTCTTCCTATCCAGTTTCTTTGAATTTCTTTTGTGGAATTTGGCCAGTCAATTGTATCTAATCCTTCAATCAACTTATCTAAATATTTTGTAAAATCTATTACCCATTGTTTCATAAATTTTTTAACAACAGGAAAGCCTCCACGCTCACTTTTTCCGTCAATAATTTCATCATTAGCAAGCACAGTTCCAAGTTCTTCGCACCAATTAACCGGAATTTCAGAAAGTTTTGCATAGCCATCATTATATAATTGTTTAAAAATCCACTGAGTCCACTTATAATACGAAGGATCGCAAGTTGAAATTTCTTTCGTCCAATCAAATGAAAATCCCAAATTTTTAAGTTGCTCTTTAAAAACTTGAATATTCTTTTGCGTGAAAATATCCGGGTGATTGCCGGTTTGAATTGCATATTGTTCAGCAGGAAGCCCAAATGAATCAAAACCCATTGGGTGCAACACATTAAAGCCTTGCATTTTTTTAAATCTTGCCATTATATCTGTTGCTGTATATACTTCTGCGTGACCGACGTGAAGCCCTTGCCCTGATGGATAAGGAAACATTACAAGAACATAATATTTTGGCTTAGAAAAATCCCAAACATCAGTTTCAAAAACCTTATTAGTCGCCCAATACTTTGACCACTTTTTCTCAAATTCTTTGAAATTATACATTTTTTTTGCTCCTTAGATGTCATTATTAATGATAACATAAAACGAACAAATTATCAAACTTTTTGGCAATACTAATACATATTTTATAAATTGTTTGTAAAAAAAATATAACAAAAAATTCGTACGCACCAAATAAAAAATATTTTTTTAACATTAAACTTTAAACTTAGGTTTTTGTTTTTTAACAACCATAAATCCAATGCAAAAAATTAAAACTACGCCTGCGAAAATTATTATCCACATTGAAATATTTGAACTTTCTTCATTCATATATTCGTCAATGGTCATATCAGCATTATCGCTGTTTATTGTTAAGTTCCCTTCTTCATCAATGGTTGTATTAAATAATGTTGTGTTAATAATGTTTGAAAGTTCCGCCGTCGAATCCAAAACCATATCTTTTTCCATTGTGTATGTCCCCATTTCAAACAGCAAACATTTGCTTGATAAATCTTGATTATATGTATTTTTTGCCATATATATATCTTTAAACAGCCAAGGATAAAGTTCATCTCCAACTTGAATTAAATATCTTGCAAGTTCAAGATTTCTTTCTCTGTTTGCGTTTGACAATCCAACAACTATTCTGATTTGACAGCGTTCAATATCATTAACGCTTGTAATATATTGCGACCTTGGAACTCCATCTCTGTGAATATCAAACAAAGCATTTACTTCTTCGTTTAAAAGTCGTATTGTGGTTGGTCTGCTTCTTACATATGCTGAAGAATCGTGTGGAATATGCAGTGTTTCATCAAGAATTATATTAATATTATAATTTTCTAATTGATAAGCAAGTTCTTTTGCAATATCGTGAATTCCGCCTGCCCCATAAATGCTGTCTGTTCCATCTCCGATTATAAAACTTTCATCATTATGAGTCATATATAAACCAATTTTTTTATCTTCTGTTAAACTTGAAAAAGGATTAAATTGATTTTTTGTGATACTATTTTTTTTCAAGGTTTCAACAAACTTTGCCTTAGCCAAATAAAACTCATTATCAACAAAATAAACTTCAAAAACATTAAAATTTTTATCAATTATTCTATCTCCGACTTCACAATCTGTTCTTTCAGCAAGGAAGTTATTTTCTTCATCAAAAATCAAATAAGTGCAAATGATTGTTTCCCCATTTTCATTTTTAACCGAACTATTATCTTCCATACTTTGAGTTAACAAAGCAAAATCGTCAGAATAATCTTGTTTTAATATTTTCAAATTCAGATTGAAATTAAGAATAAGCGAACAAAAAACGACTACAACAATTAAAAATTTTTTCATAAGTTTATTTTTTGTTATTTTAAAGTTATTATGTAAAAAAGCAAAATATAATGATTAATTAATTAATATATTATTATAGTCATATAAATTAAAAGTAATAAAATACTTGAATTTATGTTTAAAAAATTTTGGATAAATTTTTATAAAAAAATAAAAACGACAATAATGTCAAAAAAAGTTTAATAAATAAATTGACAAAATATCTTAATGGTGCTAAAATTAATTTGCATTTCGAATATTACTTAAATTTAAACAAAATTTTGAAGAAATGATGTGTTTTTAAATAACGCATATTTATATTACATTACAATAAATTAGGAGATTATTTATGTTAGAAGAAATTAAAAAGTTAATAGCAAGAGAACTGAATATAGCAACCGAAAAAATTACAATGGAGTCTAAACTTAGTGAAGACCTTGATGTTGACAGCCTTGATGCAATCGAATTAATTATGACCTTAGAAGAAGAATTTAGCATTTCTATTCCAGACAATGAAGCCCAAAACTTCAAAACAGTCGGCGACATCGTTACATTTATCGAAAAAGTTAAGAAATAATTTTAAAACAGTTTAAAAATAACTGTTTTTATTACGAATATTTACTTTGAATATCAAACTATTTTATAAAAAAGGATTTTTTTATGGATTTTAAACAAATTCTCGAAATCATAAAGAACTTTAATAAATCACAAGCAACTGTTTTAGAAATTGAAAAAGATAACTTTAAACTCAAACTTAATAAAAACGAAAACCCTTATATAAAACCGGTTGAAAAATTTATAACATTTGAAACAGAAGAAACTCAAGTTATCGAAGAAACCACAAATGTTGGGTTCGAAGTTAAATCACCGCTAGTTGGCACATTTTATGCCGGCAGTGGTCCAAACGGAGAACCATTTGTTAAAGTTAATCAAAAAATCGAAAAAGGTCAGACCTTGTGTATTATTGAAGCAATGAAAATAATGAATGAAATAATTGCTCCCGTTAGCGGGACTATTCTTTCTATCACACCTAATAGCGGTTCGTTTGTAGGTTATGATCAAATTTTAATGATAATTAATAAAGATTAAAGAGATGAAAATTATGCAAAATAAAGTTTTAATTGCCAATCGCGGTGAAATTGCCGTTAGGATAATTCGTGCTTGCAAGGAATTGGGCATTCCTTGCGTTGCAATATATTCAAAAGCCGACCAAGACAGTTTGCATGTAAAGTTTGCAGATGATGCTATTTGCGTGGGCGAAGCCAAAAACAGCGACAGTTATTTGAATATGAACAATATAATTAGTGCAGCCATTGCTAGCGGGTGTAATGCAATTCACCCCGGTTATGGTTTTTTATCTGAAAATATGAAGTTTGTTCAGATTGTTGAAAGATGCAATCTCAAATTTATCGGTCCAAGTAGTGAGGCTATTTCTCAACTCGGAAACAAATTGATGGCAAAAGAAATGGCGAAACAAGCAAAAATTCCTGTTATTGAAGGTTCTGATGGCGCCTTAGAAAATGTTAAGCAAGGGCTCAATATTTGCGGAAAAATCGGCTATCCCGTTTTAATCAAAGCGGTAAACGGTGGAGGCGGAAAAGGCATTTTTCTTGTAAACAATGAATTTGAATTTGCCAAAGCATTTGAAACTGCTTCAATGGAAGCACAAGCAAATTTTGGCGACAAATCTTTATATGTTGAGAAATATATTGAAAGCCCACACCATATTGAAGTGCAAATTTTGGGCGATAGTGCTGGCAACATAGTTTATCTTGGCGAACGAGATTGCTCTGCCCAAAGACGAAATCAAAAATTGATTGAAGAATCCCCCAGCCCGTTTGTTAACGAAGTTCTGAGAAGAACTCTTGGCAATGCGTCGGTAAGGCTTGCGAAACTTGTTAAATATGAAGGTGCGGGCACTGTTGAATTTATGGTTGACAAACAAGGCAACTATTATTTTTTGGAAATGAACCCTCGAATTCAAGTTGAACATCCGGTTACAGAATTTGTAACTGGCATCGATATTGTTAAAGAACAGTTAAAAATTGCTTTCGGGCAAAATTTAAGTTTTAAACAAAATGATATCAAAATCAAAGGTCATTCAATTGAATGTCGCATCAACGCAGAAGACCCGTTAAACAATTTCTGCCCCTGCCCCGGCGAAATAAAAAATCTTGTTATGCCCGGCGGAAACGGTGTGAGAATTGACTCTCACATATACAGCAGTTATGTTATCCCGCCTTATTATGATTCATTGCTTGCAAAACTTATAGTTTTTGGCAACACCCGAAAAGAAGCAATCAAAAAAATGCGTTGCGCTTTAGAAGAATTTGTGATGGATGGAATTAAAAATAATGTTGAATTTTTGTATATTATTATGCATAATTCAGATTTTGTTAAAGGCACTTATGACACCAATCTAATTAAAAAGATTTTGGATTATAATGAAAATCAAAAGATGATAAAAATTATAAACGAAAATAAAGGATAATAATTTATGCAAGATTTTTTAGAAGTCAGAAAATCAAAAATATTATTTTTTAAAAAAGATTTTCGCAAGAAAAAAGACAAAGTTGGGAAAGTTAATATTCCCGAAGGGTTATTTATTAAATGCGGAAAATGCAGTGAACTTATATTTAATGATGACATTCAAAAAAATAATAAGGTTTGCCCAAAATGCAATTATCATTTCAACCTTAATGCAAGAGAAAGAATAAATTTAATATGTGATAACAACAGTTTCTTAGAGTTTTTTACAGATTTAAAACCAGTTAACCCACTTGATTTCCCAGATTATGAAGACAAACTTGAAATAAATCGAAAAGAAACCGGCGAAACAGATGCCTTTGTGTGCGGAGAAGCCCGCATTTCTCATCACAAGGTTGCTTTTGGGGTGTTGGACAGCCATTTTTTTATGGGCAGTATGGGCTGTGTTGTGGGCGAAAAAATCACAAGACTTATTGAATATGCAACTGAGAACAATCTTCCAGTAGTAATTTTTTCGGCAAGCGGTGGCGCTCGAATGCAAGAAGGCATTTTTTCTCTTATGCAAATGGTTAAAACCAGTTCAGCGTTAAAGCGTCATAGCAATGCAAAACTTCTTTATATAAGCGTTATGACAAATCCTACAACTGGCGGAGTCGCGGCAAGTTTTGCTTCGCTTGGCGACATCAATATTGCCGAACGGGGCGCGCTAATTGGCTTTGCCGGTCCAAGAGTTATAAAACAAACAATTAATCAGAGTTTGCCCGAAGGGTTCCAATCCGCAGATTTTCAACTCAAAAAGGGTTTTGTGGATTTGATTTTGGATAGAAATGAACTAAAAGCCACAATCAGCAAACTGCTTTCACTGCATAAAAAAGGAGATTAATTATGAGCAACTTATCACAAGAAGATTTGATTTGGAATAAGGTTCTGCTTGCTCGCCACCCCAAAAGACCAACCGCAAAAGTTCTCATAAATCATCTTTTTGACAACTTTATAGAACTTCACGGCGACAGGCTTTTTGGTGATGACAAAAGCATCATAGGCGGTCTTGGCTTATTGGACAAAATGCCCGTGACTGTGATTGCACAAGAAAAAGGCGAAACAACCGAAGATAAAATTGTGCGAAATTTTGGTATGTGTCATCCGGAAGGATATAGAAAATCTTTAAGACTGATGAAGCAAGCCGAAAAGTTTAACCGCCCTGTTGTCTTGATCATTGACACCCCCGGTGCTTATCCAGGCATTGGCGCAGAAGAACGCGGGCAAGCCAGTGCGATAGCCACAAACTTAACAGAAATGATTGACTTGAAAGTTCCGCTTATTTCAATAATTCTCGGCGAAGGCGGAAGCGGTGGCGCTCTTGCAATTGGTGTCAGCGATATAGTTTTGATGTTTGAAAATGCGATGTATTCAATTTTGTCGCCAGAGGGTTTTGCATCTATTCTTTATAAAGATTCTTCGCTTGCAAAAAAAGCAGCGTCAGTAATGAAAATTACAAGCAAAGATTTGTTTGACTATAAAATTATTGATTTTATTGTGCCGGAAGCGAAGAACGGTTTGCATACCAACCCATCTTATTCTTTTGATATTTTGAAAAAACAACTAATTCAAAAAATTAAGGAACTTAAAGAAGAAGAAGTTTCAATTTTGCTAAACAACCGCTACAACAAATACCGAATTATGGGAGCAAACAATGGAATATAATGTCACAAGCCAAAGCATAAGAAACTTGTTTTTTGAATTTCAGTCAAATTTGATGTTTTATGAACGCAAGTTCTTAAAAAAATTTCAAATAAACGATATTACACCTAACGAAGCAAAAATTTTGCATTTGATTGGAACATTGGAGAACAAATCAATGAGCGAAATTGCCGACAAGTTAAAAGTTACTTATGGAACACTATCCACAACTATAAACAGCCTTGTCAAAAAAGGATATCTAATTCGCACAAGGCATAAACCTGACCGACGAGTTATTGTTTTATATCTAACAAAAAAATGCACAGACATAATCAAAAGACACGAGATTTTTCACTTTGAACTTATTAATCAACTTATAACAAGTTTGAGCAGAGAAAAAGTGATTATTTTAAGTGAGATTTTGTCAAAACTCAACCAAATTATAAATACAAATTTTTGTGAAGGAAATATTAATGAAGAAAATAAATAATCTCAAGATTATATCAACGGGACATTATGTCCCTGAAAAATGTCTTACTAACGAGGATTTAGAAAAAATTGTGGACACAAGCGACAAATGGATTTTCTCTCGAACGGGAATTAAAAACAGGCATGTAATAGAAAATCCAGACATTGAAAACACCTCAGATTTGGCTTATAAAGCATCTTTGAATGCAATCAACAAAGCGAAGTATGATAAAAACAAAATAGACTTGATTATTGTAGCAACTTTTACTCCTGATTATAGGTCGCCGTCCGTTGCAAATCTGGTGCAGGCAAAACTCGGGTTAAGTCATAAGGAAATCCCCTGCTTTGACATAAATGCAGCGTGTGCGGGTTTCATATATGCCTTAAATGTTGCATTGCAAATGCTTAATAGCGGAAATTATAAAAGTGCACTAATAATTGGTGCGGAAGTTATTACGAAATTTACTGATTATACAGATAGAAACACTTGCGTTTTGTTTGGCGACGGAGCGGGCGCTGTAATTCTTGAAAAAACCTTAGAAGATAAGCCTGCTCATTTCTTTACTGCCAGCCAAGGAGAACTTGATAAACTTATATATGTTGACGAATTTGTTCATATGAATGGAAAAGAAGTGTATTTATTTGCAACAAGTATTCTTGAAAAATCTATAAAAAAAGTTTTAAATGACACTAATTTATCTTATAATGACATAAAAACCATAATTCCACATCAAGCGAACTTACGCATAATTCAAACTGTTGCAAAAAATTTAGGGCTTGATATGAGCAAATTTTTTATCAATATTGGGGAATACGGAAACACTTCGGCGGCAAGCATTGCAATCGCTCTTGACGAGTTTATGATGTCACCTGATGCAAAACCAAATGATAAAGTTTTGCTGGTGGGTTTTGGAGGCGGATTTACCTATGCTTCTGCAATTCTCACAATTTAACAAAAAAAATTACATAATTAAAAAAAATTATTAAACTAAACAGAACAAAAAATAAACCAAATTAAATTAAAACAAATCACACAACGCTAACAAGTAACAAAATATATTTAAAAAATAAGGATAAAGCAAAAAAAGTAAAATAAAGGAGAAAATTATATGAAAAACATTACAGAACTTTTGGGCACAAAATACCCGCTAATTCAGGGCGGAATGGCAAACATAGCGAACCACATTTTAGTTTCAGCGGTGTCAAATGCGGGAGGGCTTGGGCTTATTGGCTCAGGCGGAAACGATGCCGAATGGGTTAGAAACGAAATCCGTAAATGCAAAGAACTTACAGATAAACCTTTCGGCGTAAACATTATGCTGATGTCCCCACATGCCGGAGAAATTGCAAAAGTGGTGGCGGAAGAAAAGGTTAAAGTTGTTACAACAGGTGCCGGCAATCCCGGGCTGTTCATAAAAGAATGGAAAGAAGCAGGCATTGTAGTTATTCCAGTTGTTGCAAGCGTTGCTCTGGCAAAGAGAATGGAAAGGTCGGGCGTTGATGCGGTTGTTGCCGAAGGTATGGAGTCAGGCGGACACATCGGGGAACTCACCACAATGGCACTTATTCCTCAAGTTGTGGATAGCGTTAAAATTCCAGTTATTGCTGCGGGTGGCATCGCAGACAGAAGACAAGTTCTTGCTTCATTTGCATTAGGCGCAAAAGGTGTTCAAGTTGGGACAATTTTTTTGGCAAGCGAAGAATGCCCTATTCATATAAATTATAAAAACAAAATTATTGAAGCAAGCGATATCTCAACAATGGTTACAGGAAGAGAAAAAAATGCTCCGGTTCGAGTTCTTAAAAGCAAAATGGCACGCGAATATGTGGAACTTGCAAAATCAGCAGAAAATCGTGAAGAACTAGAAAAAATGACACTTGGCTCACTTCGTCGTGCCGTTATTGACGGAGATTTGGACCGTGGTTCGTTTATGGCGGGACAAGTTGCAGGAATGATTAATGCAATCAAACCAGTCAAACAAATCGTTGAAGAACTTTTTTTGGATATCAACAAATATAAAAATAATTTAGAAATTTTATAAAAGGAAGAAATATGAAAAAAACAGCAATTCTTTTTGCAGGGCAAGGCTCTCAATACATAAAAATGGGTCAGGATTTTTATAATCAATTTGATTATGTCAAAGACATTTATAAAAAAGCAAGTTCAATTTTAGGTTATAATATTGAAGACATTTGCTTTAAAGAAAATGATTTGATTAATCAAACGATTTACACGCAACCTTGTGTTATTGTCACTTCCCTTGCAATTTATACAGTGCTTATGAAAGAACTTAAAATCAGTCCGAACATTATGTGCGGTTTCAGTTTAGGGGAATATACCGCATTATACGCTAGCAAAGTTTTTGACCTAGAATCAATTATAAAATTGGTAAAAAATCGTGCAGAATTTATGCAAGATGCAACAAAGCAAACAAAAGGCAAAATGGCTGCCATTATTGGTATGCAACAAGAAATACTTGCCTTGCTTTGCAAAGAACAAAGCAAAGCCGATGAGTTTGTGCAGATTGCAAATTTTAACTGCCCTGGTCAATATGTTGTGGGCGGAACAGCAAAAGCCGTGGAACAGCTTTGCGAAAAAGCATTGCAAAGCGGGGCTAGGCGTGCGGTTGTGTTAAATGTCAGCGGTGCTTTTCACACTCCATTAATGTGCTTGGCATCAAACAAAATGTATGATATAATAAAGCGAACAAAATATTCGTGTCCTGAAGTTCCAGTTGTTATGAACTGCAATGCAAAATATCTTAACTCCAAAGATTTGCCCGAACTTATGAAAAAACAAATTGAATCAAGCGTATATTTTGAAGACAGCATCAGGCTTATGATAAATGATGAGATTGACACCTTCATTGAAATTGGTCCGGGAAGCGTTCTCACGGGCTTGGTTAAGAAAATCGACTCATCAAAAACATTGATTTCAATTAATACACTTGAAGATTTAAAATCTTTAAAAGAAAATACCGAGGAAAATAATCAAATAAAATACTAAGAAAATATAAAAATTATAAAGGAAATAAGCAATGAATTTAAAAGGTAAAGTTGCCATTGTAACAGGTGGAGCGGTTGGAATTGGCAGGCAAATCAGCCTCAGCCTTGCTGGCAGAGGTGCAATTGTTGTTGTAAACTATAATTCCAGTGCTCAAAGCGCAGAAGAATTGGTGAATGAAATTAGAAGCCAAAACGGACAAGCCGAATGCATTCAAGCAAATGTATCTTCGTTTGAGAACAGCGAAAAACTTATTAATTTCGCAGTTGAAAAATTTGGCAGGCTTGACATTTTGGTTAACAATGCGGGCATTGTGGCAGACACTCTTATTATTCGTATGACTGAAGATGATTTTGACAAAGTTAT
>JAQUUD010000007.1 GCA_028694075.1 Clostridia bacterium | reverse complement strand
TTCCGATCTCTCAATTATTGTCTGGAATTTTGGTGATTGTAGGTATAATCGGCCTTGTTTTTATTTACACTAATGTAAAAAAGAGAAAGGCAAAAAATGAAAAGAACATTAATCCTTAGATATTATGCAATTATTGCACTAACAATTTATTTGTTTTTTTTATTTTATTACTATTCTCTAATCGGCTTGTTTTTTCCTTTATGGTTTTCATTCGCTTCTATAATACTTGCAATTTACAGTTTTTTACGAAGTTTGTTTTTTCATCTTGACTCTGCATTATGGCTTGGAATGTTTTTGTTTTTAACGGCAGTAATCAATATCTTGCATTTTTTAGAGCCTTTTACCAGCACTCAACTTATTGCATTATATTTCTTTGCGGGCGCTGTTTCGTTCGCTTTTGTTGCTATTATTTATAAAAATTTTACATTTTTAAAAATTTCTTTTGTTTTATCGCTTGAAGTTATTTTAATTTTGTTATATAGTATATATATATTTAATTTAAGTATTTTCATTTTGTGTAATTCTGCATTTATTATAATTTTATTAATCAGCATTGTGCTTCATTTTAAAAATATGATGTCAAATTCTAAAACAAAAAAATAATTTTATGCAAAAATGATTGAATGGGAGGAATATATGTTCTCAACTGAAACAAACGGTTATAAAAAAACAGAAGTTGAAGTAAAAATAACCGAACTTGAAAATATGGTTGCAAAACTTATGCGTACTTGTCAAGAAAAAGACACAGTTAATATTAAACTGGCAACAGCGGTTGAAAAAGCAAATCAAATTGAATCAAGTTCCAAAAATTTGATGTATTTAAATTTTAAAAAATTTATGGTTATTTATAAAAGTTTTGAACAGGCTTTTGCAAATTTATTTAGGAATTATCCACAACTTGAAAGCATAAGTGTATTAAAAAACATATTAATCAAGTTCAAAGCAGATGTAAATTCGATTATGGGAACTGAAATTGACTCAGATTGTTCAATAAATGCTCTTGTCAAAACGGAAAATGATACGATTAGGCTTTTGCTTAACAAAATGAGTAATTATGCCAAGGCTAAACCAATAAGTGATGATTATATTAAAAGCGATAAAATTAAACGCAGAGAACCGGAAAAAATACATAAACCACAGTCAGAGAAAATAAAACAACAAGCGGAAAGAATTAGAACTGTCGAAAGTTCAACTCAAATAAGGCCAATTTCAAATTTGACACTTAAAAATGATGAAAATTATGAAACAATCGCTGACAAGTTTTTAGAAAACGATGATGATGCAAATGCCGGCTCGGCATATGCACAAATAATTTCGAAAACCAAAAAGTGTTCCTCTGCCCCAAATGAAAGCGGTTTTGACTTAAAAGAAGCCGTAAATCCAAAAGAGGATTTATCAACGATAATGAAATCATTTAATTTTAATTAATATTACTTAATTTGTGTAATTTATTATGTGATAATAAAATCAAATAAAAATGTTGTGAGAAGATTTAAAATTAACATTTATTGTGAAAAAGAATAAAAGGACTAAAGATGAAAAAACCAGAATTACTTGCACCAGCCGGAACTTTAAATAAAGCAAAAATGGCATTCTATTATGGTGCTGATGCCGTTTATTTTGCGGGGAAAAAATTTGGGCTTAGGGCTTTTGCACAAAATTTTGAAGAAAACGAAATGAAAGAAGCCGTAAATTTGGCTCACGGACTCGGCAAAAAAGTTTATATCACTGTTAATATTTTGGCTCACGAAGATGATTTCAATGGGCTTGAAGAGTATATTTTATATTTGCAAAGTATTAAAGTTGATGCCTTAATTGTATCTGACTTAGGGATTATTTCTTTAATCCGTCAGGTTGCACCAGAAATGGAAATTCATGTTAGCACGCAAGCAAATGTTTTAAATAGTTATGCAATTAAATTTTTGGCAAATTTGGGCATTAAAAGAATTATTCTTGCCCGTGAACTCTCGGTTGAGGAAATAAAAAAAATAAAAGCAAATATTCCGGATAACATCAGCCTTGAATGTTTTGTTCACGGAGCAATGTGCATTTCTTATTCAGGCAGATGTTTGCTTTCAAATTATTTTGCGGGCAGGGATTCCAATCGCGGAGAATGCGTGCAAACTTGTCGCTGGGAATATGCAATTTCTGAGAAAAATAGAAAAGGTGAATATTTTCCAATTCAGGAAGACGAACGCGGAACTTATATTTTAAATTCAAAAGATTTATGTATGATTTCACATTTAAAAGAACTTTTTGATGCTGGGGTTGACTCATTTAAAATTGAAGGACGAATGAAATCGGAATATTATGTTGGCACCATTGTTAATGCTTATCGCAGAGGTCTTGATAATTTATTTGAAAAGAAAGCAAAAACGCCAATTAAAACATTAATCAGCGAACTTGAAAAAGCCAGTCATCGTCTTTATTCAACAGGTTTTTATTTTGGGGCAAATGACAAGGAATATTTCAAAGATTCCATGCCTGTGCAAACGCATAAGTTTATTGCTTTGGTGCTTGAAGATTTTAATAACGGTTATGTTAAAATTGAACAGAGGAACCAGTTTAAAGTTGGCGACGAATTAGAAGTTTTATCACCTGATGACAACTTTAATAAAAAATTCAAAGTTAAAGAAATAAAGGACGAAAAAGATAATCAAATTGATGTTGCAAAAACAGTTCAGCAAATTCTTTATTTAAAAATCAATTATCCGCTTAAAAAAGGTGACATTTTAAGAATGAAAAACATTTAAGGTGTTTGTTTAATATTTTAAGTTAGTTTTAATTTTTTGCAAGCGACATATAAAAAATTTATTTCGAAATTATTCATAGTTTAAGATATTTCAATTTTTTTGGTAAAATTTTAGAAAAGTATTTCAATTTATTTAGTTTAATAAGCCACCAGATTAATCTGGTGGCTTATTAAACTATACTTAATGCGAAACTATTATTAAAGCAAATAATGACTGACTTGTGATGTGTTGCCCAACCTAAACCTTTAACATAATTTCTTATTTCTATGTTTATACATTAATGCAATTATGATTAAAAAAATACAAAGCGAAAATTAAATTTTCGCTTTGCTTTTATACTTTGTGCAATTTAAGATTTTTAATACATTGTTTTTTAAATTTTTATTAAATTTTTATAATTATGATTATTTAATATAATTTCCAAATGATTTTTAGTGTTATTAGTAACGCATTTAAAAATCTTTTTAAATCAACAATTAGTAAATTATTAATTATTTCCTTTCATTTGTTTGTTGATTTCATCTGCTAAATTTTCAACGCGTTTTTCAAGACCTTCACCCATTTCATAACGAGTAAATCTTCTAATTTCGATTTTTTCGCCAATTTTTAAAATTGCTTCATTAATCAAACTTTTGATTGTTTTGCTACTATCTTTAATAAACGCTTGTTCCATTAAGCAAACTTCAGCATAATATTTTTTAATTCTGCCTTCAACCATTTTTTCAATTAATTCTGGTTTTTTGCCTTCATTTTGTGCCTGTTTCTTTAAAATCTCTTTTTCTCTTTCGGTTACTTCACTCGGAACTTCTTCCGACTTAATATAAAGTGGCTTTGTAGCAGCAATTTGCATTGCAATGTCTTTTGCTAATTCTTTAAACTGGTCACCTTTTGCAACAAAATCGGTTTCGCAGTTCAATTCAACCAAAACTCCGATTGTGCCTCCCATATGAATATATGAAGCAACAACTCCTTCCGAAGCAGTTCTGCTTGATTTTTTTGTTGCAACTGAAATTCCTTTTTCTCTTAAATTAACAATTGCCTTTTCCATATTTCCGCCAGATTCAGTTAAGGCTTTTTTACAGTCCATCATACCAGCGCCTGTTGTTGCACGCAATTTTGCAACATCTTGTGGTGTAAACATATTATTTACCCTCCTTTGACACTTCTTTTTTTGTTTTTTCTAATTTTTGTTCTTTGTCTTCTTTTTCGTTTTTACCTGCTATATTTTTTTTAGATGTTTTAGGTTTTTCCGCCTTTTCTTCGCTTTTTGCTTTTTCTTTTTTTACTGGTTTTTCAGCAACTTCCTGTTTGCTTTCAGTTTTTTCAGTTTTTTGAACTTTCACTTCTGCCGGCTTTTCAGATTTTACCTTAGGCTCAGATTTCGTTGGTTTCTTAGGTTGTGCTGGCTTTTTAATTTTAGTTTCTTCTTTTTTTACTTTTTCAATTTTTTCTGAGTTGTTAGTTTTTTCAGCATCTTTTTCTTGTTCTTTTTCTTCGGTGTCTTTTAATAATTTCTGAATTTTTTCACTTTCTAATTTATTATCTTCATTTGACTTTTCAGCGTTTTGTTTTTCTTCAATTTTATTAGTTTCTCTTAAAGGTTTTCTCACTGGTTTTGATTTTTTTTGCTTAAAGTTTTTTGTTTCTTCTTCAATTTGAGGTTCGGTTATTTCCATTGTTGAAAGGGCTTCAACTAGTGCTGTTTTTATATCAACATCTTCTTCTGGAGATTTTTCTTTATTTAAACTTATACCCTCTTTTGCTTCAATAATTGCATCAGCGACTGCACTAGTAATAAGTTTTACTGAACGCAATGCATCATCATTTGCAGGAATTACATAATCAATTCCAGATGGGTCGCCGTTTGTATCCACAATTGCCACCACCGGAATTTTCAAAACGGCTGCTTCCCTTACGCAAATATGCTCTTTTGTTGGGTCTATTAAAAAGATAACGCCCGGATAATCACGCATTTCTTTTATTCCGTTAAGATTTTTTTCAAGTTTTGCTTTTTCTGTTTTTAAACCTATAACTTCTTTCTTTGGAAGAAAATCCATTTCTCCCACTTTTTCCATTTGGGTTAATTTATTAAGCCTTTCAATACGAGATTTAATTGTTTTAAAATTGGTTAAAGTACCGCCTAACCAGCGATTGTTAACATAAAACATTCCGCATCTTTCTGCTTCTTCCTTTATCGCTTCCATTGCTTGTTTTTTTGTTCCTACGAACAAAACACTTTTCCCTAAAGCCACCATTTCTTTGATAAAAGCGTATGCTTTATCAATTTGCAAAGATGTTTCTTCTAAGTTAATGATATGAATGTTATTCCTTGCTGTAAAAATATATTTTTTCATTTTCGGGTTCCATTTTTTTGATTGATGCCCGAAATGTACACCTGCTTCTAAAAGCTGTTTCATTGAAATTATTGACATTTTTTCCTCCTTTATGTCTTCTTTGTGATTTTAAATTTCACGTTTGGACCGCTAATAAATTAACGGCAAGGTTAACGCAATATATCACAAATGCTTGATAAAATAATATAGTGTAACTTAAGCATAATATCATAAATTTAAGCAAAATGCAAGTAAATATTTAGAAAATTCAATTTTATTTTCATTCGGATTTATATTATTATAATAATTTTTTCTTGTATTGGGCTTCAAAATTAATCCTTTTGCAATTCATCATCTTTAAAACTTTGCATTGCGTTTCGCTCATTTTCCATATTAATTACATTCATATTTAGTTCGTCTGAAAACTTGTTTAAATCTTGAAAATCTTTTATTTCAGTTTCAAGACACTTACCTTTATAATTGCCGTATTCTCTTATATTAATTGGAAAAACTTGCATATTAAAATTTTGATTTTTGTCTTGAACTTCCTGAACCAATCCAACAAGCAAATGCAGACCTTTTTCATAAACCAATCTGTCAGGGCAACTTACTCTGAAAGGTTTTAAATCGCTTTTTTCGCAATTAAATCGCAATTCTCCAACATAAGGGCTTAATTTTTTTGCTATATAATAATTTTCAAAATATTCTTTAAACTCATCTGCTATTCCCCTGTGAAAACATTGTATGTAAGTTCTGTTGTCATATTCGGACGAATCACTTGAGAGTTGAACTTCTCTTACCCAATCTGGTTTTATAAAATCCGAAGTAATAAGGTTCGGGTTGAATTTATCACTTAAAAGATTTTTATAAAGTACCATTTTTTTGCTAAATTTATGTTTTATATTATCTAGAATATATGCATTTTTATAGTTTTCAATCGTATGAAACCGATTAACATTTTTACTTAGCGTTAGTTTTTTTCTGGACAAAGTTAAATATTCTAAACATCTTTCAACCTCTTCGGGTTTTTCTCTTCCAGATTTTAATTCAACTTCAAGTTCTTCGGCAAGTTTAAGACCCGCTTTCTCCATTTTTCTATAATAAAGAGATTTTATCTGCCTTTTGATTGTTTCAATGATTAAAACTATCGCAGATACGATCCCAATCGGAATTAATATTTCTAAAATTAAAATCCACATTTTTTAACCTTTTTATAAATATTCTTGTTTTTTTTATTCTGATTTGAAATCAACTTTAATTAAGTTTTTATTATCTTTCCAAAGTTTTTCAAGATTATATTTAACCCTGATTTCATTTTGAAAAATATGAACAATAATGTCTTTGAAATCAAGTATTATCCATTCGCCTTTGATTTGCCCGTCAATATGTTCAAGTTCCACATTTTCCTGCCTTAAAAAATCTTCTAACTCAAGAGTAATATTCTTGGCAATTTCAGTTCCGACAACGCTTGAAAAAATAAATACTTTGCCTAAATTTGTCTTTTTAGAAACATCATATATTTCAATCTTTTTTGCACCTAATTCATTTAATTTGATTGCAATTTTTTCACTTAATTTTATATAATCCAAAACTGCCTCCCTATAATATAATTTTTTATTATAACATTAAAGCATAAGGTAAGTCAATCTGAACAGTTGATTGGCAATTCAAAGTATAATGAAAAAATAGTTTTTATATTGATTAAATTGCAATTATTTGAATTATTAAGGAAGAATATATACATAATAATACAATCTTGACAATAAATGTCCATTATGTTATATTAATATATATTTATAGAAATATAATTAAAATAAAATTTGGATTATTATTAATTGATTTAGAGGGGTTAAAAAATTGGAAATAATAAATAATGCTTTAGAATTAATGAACTTGTTGAAACAAGAATTTAAGGGGCATATTAGAAATGTTGAATTAATAATGCCAATTACACATCAACCAGAGACATCAATAAGAGGGATTTTATATGGCAAAGAATTTGAAATAAAAACTGATTTTAGTGCTTCAAAACCAGAAATTTCATCAATTTCTTATGCGAGATTTGTTAATGATATGCTTACAAATTTTTTAAACAAAGCAATCGACAGCGAACCACTTTATAGTTACGAGGCACAAGTTTCAAAAAATTTGATTTTTAGTTCTTGCTGGAATTCAAAAAAATTATTAGAGGCACTAAAAAATGGAAACTTAGATGATTTAACCTTTCGAAAAATAGCCTTGGCTGATTTTAATTCTAATGTTAAAATATTATCTTTTTCAAGTAATTATGAAAAAAACAACGATTTAACTCAAAATGATTTTGACCCAATTTCATCTTTTGAAGCATTTGATTTATTCTTTTCTGATGAAGCCAATCAAAAAATTAATATTATAAGTTTTGAGCCTAATTCAGATAAAACGACTTATACAACCGACGAATTTGAAATGTTAAAACGTGCTAAAAAAGTTGTTGAACTTAAATATACTGAACAATATAACAAACCACATTTTTATGTCATTAATTCAAGTTTATATACTTTAAATATTGATTCCAAAAGTGAAAAAACCATAAGAAAAATATCTGATTTGGAATTTACTGAAGGCATTTTTATGTATCACAAAATTATAAATGTTTATTATGATAAATCCGACAACAATTCTGCCGGAATGATTACAAGAGATTTGCATTCAGATGATACACTTAAATTAAAACAGCAAATTCAAAATATAAAGGCTCTTAAAACAACAAACTCACCCAATGTAAAAACTGCTCAAGCAATTCAGTTGAGGCAACCATATGAAATGGCTGATAATGAAATAAAAATTTATAAAGTACCTGAAAGTAACGGACCTGCATCTTATTCCAAAGATTATTATATGAAAAATTTAGATCTTCCAACACCAAACAGCATTATACAAAAATTAGATCACCCGGTTAATCTTAGCTACCCGAGAATGTTAAAAATTAATTCTAAAACCGGATTTGATTACTACATATTTAATTCAGACAGTTTCGGAAATGATGATTACATAAGAAAAATTGAAAAGCTTCAATTAACAAAAGATGGCGGAGATGCACTTGTTTCTTTTTATTTAAAACCATTGTCAACCGATATAAATTCTAATGTTATTACCAAGGAAATTAATGATTCGTATTATATAAACTATTTTTTACAAATGATAAAAAAAGAAAATTTTACTTTTATTGATTCTTTAGGCGCCGAAGTAAAAAAAGAGGTTCCAATAAAAAATAATCAATCTAATAAGGAGAAGATTTAATGGGGAAAAACATACCGGAAAAAAAGATTTTAGGTTTGAATCAAGCTGGATCGAATGCTGACGAAACCGGCACTGGCGACAACACTATAATGGCAGTTTATCATTTGAAAGAAAATAAAGAACCTGCTTATTTGAATCATATTGCTTTGAATAAACAAGTAATAAAGAAAAGAATGGTTCCGATTAATATTTCAACAACTGAAAAGGCGAAAAACTTATCTGAAAGTTTGGAAAGTGAAAAAGAATCTTTGATTATTTATAAAATGAAAGACGGGATATATTATCATCAAGTTGAGGATTATAAATCCAAGCCAAATTTTGTTAATAAAATTTCCGATATTGAAATAGTCGAAAAAACTGATGATAGTAATGAAAATAAAGTCATTTTGCATTTTAAAGCCAAACGGAACCGACCCTTAACATCTGCCGAAATAAAGTGCACTGATGGCGAATTAAAATCATTATTTAATTTTTTGGAAAAAGAAAAAATTATTGAGCCAGCAACGCCAACCGAAATTTTAAATAATTTTCACGGCAATATGTTTTATCATAGTGGGATTACACCAGAGGCTAATGCTGAAATTTTTGCTGATACTGACGATGACTATCCATTATTCTCTGCCCCTTTTCAAGATACTAGCAAATACACTCTTGCCGGTTCAGAAAATAATGCGGAGAGAATTGCTCGACCCGCAATGGATAAATCAAAGGGAAAAGACAGAAACAAAGCCAGAAACAAAAAGCCAGATAATGCTAATGTTATCGTAAATGCTGACCAAGGCGCTACTATAAATATTTATAATGGCGGGCAAAGAGCAAATAATTCTAACGCAGACACTGGCGAATCTACGGTTACACCTATGCAAGGAGTTTATTATTCAACATCACCCAACCGAATGCAAAATATTACAACTCACGATATTGAAAGAAGCGGTTATTCTGTGGCGGATACAGGAAATTTTACGCGGGAAGCTTTTATCCCCAATGTGCCAAGTGCACCCATTTCAATCCCCACACCGCCAACCACTCCAACACCACTTGACTCTTCATTAACTGATAATTCAGCACCAATTCCTGCAACTGCGACAACAGCAACTCCAAAAACACCAGAACCAGCAAAAAAAGATGCCTTTCCGGGAGTGCCTGATGATTTTAATCCTTATAAAGAAGCAGATGAAGCTACTTCTGCGGAAGCAAAAACAGAAGCGAAGGCGGATTCACAACAAAAACCCGCAGAAAAAGGCGATGACAAACCAAGCGGAGCTGAAGTTCTGTTGAAAGAACTTTTACTTCTTGGTGGAATTGTAGCAGTGGGAATGGTCTTATTTATGGGTGCGACATTACCTTTTGCGGGTGGTATAGCCGTTTTAGGAATTCTTTCGTTTGCTTACAATGATGGCATTATTCATGGCGGGAAAAATGTATTTAGCACTTCCGGACAAGCATTTGGCAAGTCGTATTACTTATTACAAGGGTTAGTTAAAAATTACTCTAAAAATAGAAAAAGTCTTAAGCGAAGAAGACTTGAAGCTGAAATGGACCAAGTTCAAGGCTTATATAAAACTGATTCAGTAACAGATGAAAAATTTACTGGTGTATTCAAAGAAACACTTCGTAATCAATTTATTACTGATGCAGAAAAAAAATTACCTATTGAAGAACAAGATTCGATTGCAATGATAAGATATCAAATCCATTCAGAAGCAAAAAAGAGTTTGGATTTGCCAACAGACAGCCCAACAGAAACCTCACCGTACGGGAATTATGTAATTCCTCCAAAAGCACAAGATGGTTCTAAGAAATTTAGCCAATTAACAGATTTAAATCCTGATGCAGTTGATAGAGATTATTTGGCGGAATTTGTGGAAGGGAAAGGTGCAATAGGTATAGGGGAAGGCTCAATGGTCCATAATAAAAATCCTTACAATAGAACTGCTAGACAATCAACAAATGCAATGCACAATGCTGGACAGAAAAAACCTGCTAAAAAAGAAAAAACTGATGTCGCAAAAGAAATTCCACCTATTGACTTCCCTGCTGATGCTGAACAAATTAAACAAACTCCACCGAAACCGTTATTTCAAATTCCTAAGCAGTATGATAAAAAATATTCTAATATTCTAGATATTCTAGATGATGAGAAACCAACCGGTAAAATTTCACCATTTAGATACTTCAACCAACAACAGCAACAAACTGGGCAAAATTCAAGTAATGAAAGAACTAATGATGCTGGAATTCTTCCGCCTGTTGAATTATCGGCAAGAATTCTTCCACAAGATGAACAAAATACTGAAAGAGAACAATTACCAATTTTTGAAACCAATCCCGAAGAGATTGAAGAAGTACGAAAAATATTAAATAAATCTTATGAAAAGCAAGACAATAGCCCAACAAGATGATTTAAATCAATTAAATTATATTCAAATCGTGGATTTGTTAGATAAAAAAACCGCTTAGTTAATATTTTCTAAGCGGTTTAATTTTTAATTATTTTATATTTAATTATGAAATTCAAATAAACTTTTGATAGCAAATTAATTTAATTGCGAATTTGAAATGTCTTTTAATATTATGCTATGTTCCCGAAAATTCGTTTTCTTTTTCAACTCAACTGCAATTTCATTTGCTAAAATATCTTATTGCTTTATAACTTATTAATTCAATTTCATTCACTAGTTCAGAATTAACCGGAACGGCAAGGTCAGATGAAAGATATTTTTTATTATCGTCAGCAAAAACAGATACGGCATTATTAAAACCTGAAAGCACACAGCCTAAAAAGTTTGCCCCGCTGGAAATTCCAACTGGCAAGCCCATTTGCATTGAAAGTTTTTGTGCCATTGCAATTGCATCATAATCATTGACCTGAATTATTCCATCAATTTGTTTTTTATCAAAAATTGCGGGGATAATTTCATCTGACAAGCCCTGAATTTTATGCTTGCCTTGAGAGCGTCCGAATGTAAGCAAAGATGATTGTTTTGGTTCAACCGCAAACGCTTTAACATTTGGGTTTTTATCTTTTAAATATTTTGAAAGCCCTATTATTGTTCCGCCAGTTCCAACTCCAGCGACGCACGCCTCTATTTCAGAGTCAATTTGAGATAAAATTTCTTTTGCAGTTGTTTCCATATGCGCTTGAACATTATCAGAATTTTCAAATTGCTTTGGCATAAAAGCATTATTTTCTTTTGCGTACTTTTCTGCTTTTTCAAAACATTCTATAAAAGTTTTGCCTAATATAAGTTCAGCGCCATAAAGTTTTATTAAATCTTGTCTTTCTTTGCTCATAAACTCTGGCATAAAAATTGCCACTTTATGACCTAAGAATGCACCGACAGCGCAAAAAGATAAACCCATATTCCCACTTGTTGTTTCAACAATGGTCTGTCCTTTTTTCAATGCACCTTTTTTATAAGCATTCGCAATTATTTCAACTGCAACTCTATCTTTTATGCTTCCTGAAAGATTAAACCATTCTGCTTTGAAATAAGCATATTTAATTTCTCCCCTAAACGCATACTTAAATTTTATCAGAGGTGTATTGCCAATCATTGACTTTATATCTTCAATATTTCTTTCCATTCTCTATTATATATGACAATAGTATAAATTTAAGTTATACTTATAATCATTAAACTCCTTAATTATTTATTTTTTTTATTTATATTTTAAGAAAAATCAAACATAAATTGAATTTCGATGTTATATCTAATCTTACCAATACGGGTAAAAATTTTTTCAATTTATAAATAAATTGAATTTTTAACAAAATTTATTATATATTAAACCCAATCATAAAATCAACAAAATTGCGGTATTTTATTTTAAATAACTTGTTATTAATGCTGGATTAGGTTTTCGATTTTTATTTTCTTGTAAATTACAAATCGTGGCTCCATTTATACGTTTATTGCCTTGTTTTAAATCACTAAGCCTAGTTTCTGGGCAAATCATATTCCATTCTTGAACATATCTTATCGTATTTTTTACTGCAAAATTGTTGATAACAAGTTTATATATGCATATATGGTCCTGCTTAACTACACTTTTTAGAACCTTTCCAAATTCTTTCAAAAGTTCCTGCCCTTTATCTGAAACAGATAAAATTAAACATTCATTTTTTTTGTAATAAATCTCAAACAAAATGCCATCATACAAACCTTCAATATACAGCTTTGGGTCATTTTCTTCAACTGGGGAAAATGACAACAACTCGCCAAAATTTTGTTTAAGCAACTGAACTATAGGAAAGTAATCCGATATTTTTGTCATAATAATTCACCTTACCAAAAAATTAAATTTATCAAATATTAAATTTATGAAACTCAATTTAAATATTATCTTGCATAGTCACTTATTGCAGATTGTTTAACATTATCTCTATAAAAATCTTTTCTTCTGCCATTAAATAAATTAACATTATAAATTGACCGATCTTGCTCTTTCCGCATTATATCACTTAAAGTAGTATCCGGATTTAAGGTATCAAAAATCAAAGAATATTTTGCAGGCATACGCAAAATCGGCATTTCATTAAATCCGCAAATTGGTCTTGCACCTATTATTCTGCTAAGGACTGGCGTTAATTTTTCAAAGGTATTTCTATATAAATCATCATATTGAATTTCTAAAAGTTTTTCTTTTCTTTTAAATTCTATTTGAAAATTTCTTTTTTTATAAAGCCCGATGATAAACTCTGTATTTTCGTCGTGTCCCTGTCTTTCGCCTTCATCATCAACTATTCCGACATCATCTATAAATTCAGTTTCAAGAATATCAATTTTGTCACCAAGCAAATTTTTTAAAAGTTCATTAAGTTTTAGTCTGCCATTATTTTCTTCAATTTTATTTGTATCATTTAATTTATTCATTTTCCCTTTTCCTTTTAATATTTTACAATCGAATTTCGTGCTAGCAAAAATTTTTTTCACATCATCTAATAAGATAATTTATTCTTTTATTTTTGCTTGAATTTCAGCACATATATTTATGTATAAACTGATTTTAAAATTATAAAAACAAGTTTAAGTTACATACACCTTTCTTCTGCAATTAACGGCATTTGATTTGCACTATTATTATATGTGCACAATTTTCTGCCATTATGCGTTTTTATTTTTAATATCTTTTCATTTTCATTTAACCAGTAACAACCGCCATTGCCACTTATAGCACTTGCCATTGTGATTTCAGGATTTGTGCTATCCCATATCATAAGAATATTTTTTCGGCTAAAATTGCTTATTCTTTTACTGTTATCAATCGTAGCAACGCTACACACTGGCTTTTCACTTATGATTTCTTGACTTATGAATCGTAAAATGCTTTTAAATTCTATAAAATCCGCTTCTGTGGCTCTAAAAACTAAAACATTATCGAAATAATGATTTAATTCAAAGGGTTTGTTTTTATAAATTCCAGTAACGCGTTCTCTTATGGGATGAAGTTCCGGCTTGCCAAAATAATATGTTTGTTTTTTTGAATTAATTGAAGTTAATGCTGAATATTTCGAATTAATTTCAACTCTAAATGTATTTTCTAGTAAATCACTTATTTCTAATTTTGCATTTTTTATTTTAATTATACTATCTTCACAGTATGCATTTGATTTTTCCATAATTTTTCTCCTTCAAAACGACATTTTTCTACAATTAAATAAATTATATCATAAATAAAAAAATTGTCAATAACCTGATATTAGGATTGAAACAAACATAAATATAATTCAATTTTAAATAGTTAGATAGTGCTTAATTCCCGCTGTTATTCTTTGCAATATTTCAGCGATCTCCTGAGGGCTTTCTTTTAAATTGTTATTAAGCCATTTATTGATTACACTAAACGAGCCCGTTGTCATAAATGAATAAGCATATTCCAATTTTTCTTTTGTTTTTACTTTAAAGATTTTTAACCAGTGTGAAATAATTAAATCGTGAGCCATATTAATAATCTTTCTTAGAAATCTTGGTTTTGTATTCTCACAGGTGATAATTTGATTTAAGTGCTTATCACTTTTCATTTCAGTTAGTATATTTAAAATGAATTCTGGGATATTGTTTGTGCCTAACATATTAATAACTTCAATTTTTAGATTTTCGCAATATTCTTCTTCAATATATTCTAAAACATTTCTTGTGTCATAAAAGTGATTATAAAAAGTTGCCCGATTTATATCTGCTTTTTCACATAACTGCTTAACAGTAACTTTTGATATTGGTTGGTTCTTTAATAATTCAAGCAAAGCATCTTTTAACATTTTTTTTGTTAATTTGCTTCTCCTGTCGTTTTTTAAGATTTTCATAAAATTTTCTCCGAATTTTAATATTATTTTTAAACATTCTTAGTGTTTTTTAAACATTTTTAATAGAAGTGTTGATTATTTAGCAATATATAAGAAATTGACTTAGTATATTATATTGATAAATCCACCAATATAAAGTATAATGTTTTATCAGAGAAATGTCAATCTGAAATCAAGGAGAAAAATTTTGAAAAAAATTAAATTAATAAGCGACGGAGCATCTGATTTGACTCCGGAGAATATAAAAAAATATGATGTTAGTGTCATTCCTTTTTGGGTGAATTATGAAAATGAATCCAAATTACTCACCAGTGATGAATTATATGAAATGATGAAAAATAATCCGAAAATGCATTTTAAAACTGCCTGCCCTTCCATTGAAGATTTTGCCTCAGAGTTTGAAAAAGCAATTTTAAATAATCAGGAAGTACTTTGCATTTGCCTTTCTTCAAAGTTTAGTGGTTCTTATGAATCTGCTTTGCTTGCAAAAAAATCTATCTTGGAAAAATATCCAGATGCGGTCATAAATGTGGTTGATTCTTTGATGTGCAGTGCTCAGCAAGGATTACTTGTTTTAAGTGTTGCCGAAATGATTGAAAATGATTTTGAAGTTGCTAAAATTTTAGAAAACATTGAAGAACTTAAAAAAGAAAGTAAGATATTTATAACCGTTAAAACATTAGATTATTTGCGTGCCGGTGGCAGAATTGGAAAATTATCCAGCATTTTGCTTAATATATTGGCCGTAAAGCCTATAATTATAATGGAAGACGGAAATATAAAAAGTGGCGGGAAAGCAATCGGACTGGGAATGACTCTTCAGAAAATAATTGGAGAAATTAAGAAATTATTTGAAAACACTGCGAAAAAAATCAAAGATTTTAAATTTTGCGTTGGATATAGCACAGATAAGATTTTGGCAGAAAGATTTATGAATGATGCAATCAAGAAATTAAATATTGATAAGCAAAACATAACCTTAAATCAAATCGGAAGCACTGCAGGTGTTCATACCGGACCAGAAACAATTGGCATTGCTTCTATCCGTGATTATCAAACTTTATCAGCATAATTAATTTTAAATTATTAAGTAACTACTAGTAACCAAACATTAACATGTGAAATACCTAACTATAAATCCGCCGTCTGATTGACGGCGGATTTATATTATACATTCACTTGTAAGACTAATATTCTTTTATACTTATATTCTAAATATTTCAAAATTCAGAATTTTCTCTTCATTTTATTTAATATTATATTATTTAATATTATAAACTTACTATTAATATTAATATTTTCATTTAATGTTAATAAATTTTTTTAAGCATTTTCATTTTCATTTTCACTAGTAATAAAATTATATCCGAAAACAACTCTTACACTTGCTTTTACAATTATTTCGCCTTCCATAATGGTTGCACCTTCACTCATTGACTTTGCTGAGGCATAATTATCATAAATTCCACGATAACCATAAACACTTTCTTCCGTGATTTCTTGAATATAAAGTTCAACATCTTCGCCAAGCAACGCTATAGCCTTATTCCACGCATTATCAATTGCCTTTTCAAGCGCCTGTCTATATGCTAGTTCATTATCTTCAACTGTAAAAGAAACACCATTAAAACAATTAGCCCCCGCCTCAGTCAATTTCGTTATAATTTCGCCGACTCCTTGAATGTCCCCAGTTTTAAAGTCCAAATAATTTGATACCTGATAACCTATAAAACTTTGACCTTTGTTGTAATCATATTTCGGAAATACATTGAAATTTCTTGTCTTAATGCTATCTTTTTCAATTCCATAATCAAAAAGTATATTAATTATATTGTTTATTTTACTTGAATTCTCGGTTTCGGCTTCTGTTAGGATTTTGTTTGTGCTTTCAACCCCCATTGACACAATGACCGTATCCGGTATCATTTGAACTTCGCCTGTTCCGCTCACTGTTATTTTGCTGGAAAATTCATTCATTGCATAAACATTATTAAAGTCTGCTTTTGAAACCATTAAAGCAACTAATAAAATAAATGATGTTATAATGTAAAAAAATTTTTTCATAACCCCCTCCTTTATTTAATTTGATTATTTAATAAAATTTTATGCTCGCTAAAATTGGGATAAACCAACATAATTTATCATAATTTGATGAAACTTTTTCAATCAAAGAATTTATTAAAAAAATAACTGTGAATTTTTTAATATAACTGAGTTAACTTATAAGACTTTGTTTACTAGGTGATAGAATATTTGAATATTTCATTGCAACACAAAAATATTTAACTTACATACAATGATTTAAGGACTTAAAATAAAGTTTAAATTTAATTTTATGCTTTATTAAGGATTTAATCAAAATGATTTTAATCACCTTATAAAATAATGTTGATGTTATCAGCTTTATATAAAAAATATTAATGCTAAGTCCTAATAATTAAATAAGAGGTTTAATAAAATGGGATGTTTTTCAAATTTATGTTGTGATCCGTGTTGCCAGCCGTGTTGTCAGCCATTTTGTCCAATCGGACCAACAGGTC
This sequence comes from Clostridia bacterium, assembly GCA_028694075.1. Classification (GTDB taxonomy): domain Bacteria; phylum Bacillota; class Clostridia; order Christensenellales; family UBA1242; genus UBA5489. Next base: position 11,020 of record JAQUUD010000007.1, on the reverse strand, counting down.
CAACTGGTCCCACTGGCGCTACTGGGGCAACTGGTCCAACAGGTGCTACTGGGGCAACCGGTGCTACTGGGGCAACCGGCGCAACTGGGGCAACCGGCGCAACTGGGGCAATTGGTCTTATTGGTCCAACAGGTGCTACTGGGGCAACTGGGGCTGATGGGCTTGGAGCAATAATTCCGTTCTCTTCAGGAACGCCAGTTACACTAACTTCTCTTGTGGGTGGTTTAGTCGGCTTGCCAGCCATTATTGCGTTTGGCGATAATCTTCCGTTATTAACAGCATTGGACGCAGATATTGATTTAACTGGATTAACAGATTTAACATTTATGGTTCCACGAGATGGCACAATCACTGATATGAGTGTATTTTTTTCACTAACACTCGGGATTGATCTTGAAGGCACAACTGCAAATGTTCACGCTCAACTTTATGGCGCAAACCCTGCTAGCAATACGCTTACGGAAATTGTTGGAACAGATGTTACTTTAGCACCGGGATACACTGGAGTTATTGGAATTGGAGGAACAGCAACTGTTACGCAAGCAGTCAATGTTCCTGTTGTTGCAGGAACAAGGTTGGCTCTTGTGTTATTCATTGAAGTTGAAGGCATAGCAATTGCTACGGCACTCGTTGGAACGGCTAGTGCAGGAATAACAATTTCTTAGAACGCTCAAAATAATTGCTCATAATAAAAAAAGAAGCAGACCTCAAAAATCTCGCTTCTTTTTGTTTATAAAAAAATCCTATTTCAGTTGTTCAAAACTCCAATCCAAATAACAAGCATTTAAATTTCATTTTGTGCTCTTCTACAAAATATCAAAATGATTTACAAGGTTGTTCTCTGCATCTGTTTCTTGTATTTAATATTTTTAATAATTCTTTTAATTCACAGATTTCATATGTAGGTTTTAAATTCAAATTCGATGATTTTTCATTTTTTAAGTTAAACCAACAGGAATCCATGCCAGAATTTATTGCACCTTCAACATCAGTTGTTAATGAATCGCCTATAACCAAATATTTTTCACTGTTTGGCTCGCCTGTTCTTTGTTTTATTTCAGCAAAATACTTTTCACTCGGTTTCATTACTCCAAACATATCAGCAGAAAATATATCATCAACAAAATCCAAACAACCAATTTTGCTTAATTTGCCTTTTGTTGCAATTGATGGTCCGTTTGTTGCCACAAAAATATTATATTTTCCATATAATTTTTTCATAACATCAAAAGCATTTTTTATGGGCACAACTTGTTCGTTCATAGCATTTAAATAAACATCATTTAATTCCATTGCTTTATTTAAATCTACGATGTCATTGAAAAAAAGAACAAATCGCTGACTTCTTACCCACTGCACCATAGCATCAACTGACTTTTTATATTCATCTGGCACTTGTAATTCGGAACCTTGCCTTTCTCTAAGATGCCAAAATTTTTTTTCGTGTGTAAGCCACTCTGAAAATATCTCATCGGAATATTCAATACCCATATAGTCAAGTGTAACTTTAAAAGCGTGTTTAGTATTTTCAAAATTATCAATTAAAGTATCGTCCAAATCAAACAGCAGATATTTATAATTTTTCATTATTTCTCCTTAAGTCAATTTTAAACTAAATTAATAATCATTTTAGTCAATATTAAACTTAAATTATTTGCTTTGACAATTTTCATCACATATTTCACGAAATTTTTTTAACGGTATGCTAATATTAAAAGTTAGAACAAACTGTTCATATCCGACTTCTTCTTTTGCATCATAAATTACTCGCTCGTCAGTGTCTAAAAAAACCCAATCTTTTCCAAAAAATTTTTCCAATAAATACATACTGATTGGCTTGTTTGTTTCATCAATAAAAAACAATCTATCGGCATTCCAACCACCCGAGCAATTATTGCTAATATATCCACGCTCAAAGAGAACCACCTCAGTGTAAATTTGCCCATCTCTAATTTTGTTTTCTTTTTTAAGTAGTTTAAGAATATCGCCTGAAAACTTTTGCGTATTTTTTATAATATCATTTAAATACTCATCTGTATAATGCTTAGCAATAAAATCCGCTCTTTTAGTTGATTTTTCTTCATTTCTATCACAAGGATAATAACAATAATTAATTAAATCATTTTTATAGGCTTCAAAATCGAACATATTTTTTTTCATAAAAACATTATAAAATGGATATATTGAGATGTCAATAGTCAAATTGAAGTGACTTTTAAAATGACAACTGTTTTTTAATTTTGATTTTAGATAACTAGCAAAAATTGACATACTCAATTTTCAGTTATTTGTTATGGTGCACCCAAAGGGACTTGAACCCCTAACCTTTGGTTCCGTAGACCAACGCTCTATCCAATTGAGCTATGAGTGCAAATTTAATACTTGAGTTGTAAAATTCGGACATTAGGCGTAGAGTCCGTAGACCAACACTCTATCCAGTTCCAACTTATGGCACATAAAACACTTTGATTTTTTCGTTATGATTTAAATGCTTGCTTTCACAATTTGTTCTAATTTGCTCTTCGAATTTAACTTTTACATTAAAAATATAGTTGCAACAAATTTACAACTATATTCTACTATATTTTTATTTATTTTGCAAGAGATTTGTTTTGATTTAGTAACTTTGTTTTATTATATAATTTCTAAATATCAAATGTCTTGCTGTCTATATCAAATTCTGATGCTATTTTAATTGGGGTTGCAGGTATTACAAAAGGGGTTTTTCCAATTTGCAATGATTTCTTTTTTGAAAATACGAGTGTATTCACTTCTGCTTGTTCTTCTTCAAGTAAAACAGTTTTATTCAATATTCGGTCGTCAACAACTTGAGCGACTGTATTTACAACAGCATTAATATTGTCAGGGTTTACTATAACATCATTCTTGGTATGTATACGGTCTGTCAATGAATTTGTGTCATTATCATTTGCTAATATACAAACGCTTTCTGATGCTGAACCATTAAATGACATATGGTCTGACAATGTAAGAACTCCATTCTTTCTTATAACCGGATTGAATTTTCCATCTTTTTTAAAGGCTTTGAACAGTTCTTTTGCAATGCTTGGAGCACCTTTAATATAATTAAAATGAAATAAGTTCATATCTTTTCCCAAACCTATACAATCTAAATTGATATAAGTTTGACCTTTTAATTTTGCTCTGTGTCTAGCCACATATGCCAAACTGCCATTCATAAATCTTTCTTCGCCATCAAAGCATACAAATTTAATTTTGTCTTTTATATGTTTAGGAGCATCTTTATATTTCTCCATTAATTGAAGTATCCCAACCACTCCACTATCATTGTCTAAAATATTGCTTGGGTTTGCGGTCACTTTTCCCATTAAACCGAAAAGATAGCCCATTGATGAAACATTTAAAATATTTACTGTATCTTGAATCAATTTATTTACAAACAGAAAATCACTTTCATTAAGGCTTTGGCACGCTAAGCAATTTATAACATAAGCACTTGCAAGACCTACTGTATATGCAGAACCTATAACTAGAAAAGGGTGCTTTATTGCTTGTTTAAACATTCGTGGGGGTGTGTCATAATGTGCACCTATCAAAAATTCGATGCCGTCATCTTTTGAAATATCTGATTTTTTTGACTCAGTTGAACCAGTAAAATGATTTGTAATATAATTTTTTAATTGTTTAGGATTCGTTAATTTTCTTACTACGCCAAGTTGTTCAATTTTATCTAATTGATTACTAACCCATTCAATTTTATCTATTTCAGATACATCATCTTCCCAACCTTGTACGACAATATTATGTGCTATAATTCCCTCTTCAAGTGTTACTTTATAGCCCATATCGCTTCCAAGTTGGATAAAATCTCTAATAAATTTATTTTTTTGTTTTCGTGTCATTCTGACTGGATTATTAACACTAACTTCTTTAAAGAATTTAATTTGTTCGCTAAGTTGTTTCTTTGATTCTGAAAGATTTTCTGGAACATTAATGCTTACTTCACTCATAATTTCACCTCTTATGAAACTATAACAATTTTTTTTTAATATGTCAAGACAACAATTACTTTTATATGCACAGAGCACAAACAATAATAATTTCTTCAATTCATTGGATAAAATTTAAGAATAATAAAGAAAATATATGTCAATAATCAGGGTTATGAGAACATTTAATCAGATAATTTCAACAATCATTCGTGTTTCACTGATTTTTTTGCTTTTTTTTATTTGGACAAGATATTATATCCAATCTCTTCTTTGGGCAATATTATTATCATCTGCCCTAACGCTTATTGTTGACTGGTTTTTAACATATTTATCAAAACAGAAAAACTTGAAAGCCCGTTTAAAAAAAGAAGAACTTGTCCGTGCAGAAGGTTATTGCAATAACTTTATATTTAACCACAAATCAAAAGCAATAAATTTTTATTACAAACTTTTAAGCAAAGAATTTTCCCCGATTAAAAAGCCAGAATATATCATTTTCGAAAAAGATAACAAAAAAATGATTTTGTTTCCCTATTATAAATATAATAAGTTATTAGTTGAGGATATTATTTATATTTACAACAAAATAAAAACTATAAAGTGCGACAAAGTTATTTTGTGCATCAATGATATTACTGAGCAAGTTAAAAAAGTGGCAATGAAATTAGCGATTAAATTTGCTATTTTTAATAAATATGAAGCATTTGAAAAATTTATGAAAAAATATGATATGTATCCGACTGAAACATTTAATTTTGATGAAAATCAAAAGTTGACCTTTAAAAGTTTATTGGAAATAAGTTTAAATCGGCGGAAAGCACGGGGCTATATTTTTGCAAGCATTATTCTCTTAATATCCGGTCTTTTCGTAAGAGTAACCGTTTATTACCTTATTATGAGTTCGATTTTATTGTTGCTCGCAATATTTTCATATATTAATCCAATTTACAATAATAAATATGCCGAAACTATTTTTTAAAATTTTTTAACTATTTTTTAAGATTATCTTTAAGAGATTTTTTAAAATATTTTAAAACTATTTTTTATACTAAAATCAAAATCTTAAAATGAACAAGCCCGATAAAGTAAACAAGCCCGACAGGCTTTAATAAGCCTATCGGACCTGTTTACGCAGGGGGATTTCCCCTACCTTAGTATCTTGTGCAGATCTTTTTAGATTATACATTAAATTATAAAAATTTTTTTATAATAATTTTTTTCAAAGAATTTTTGAAATAAAATCGCATAAAATGAATTTCATTTAGGTTTTAATAATAAAATTATCAATTTAATATATAATAAAAATCAGAAAAGTTTACCTTTGATTTTAAAATTATTATTTAGAAAATGTTGCTTTTTTTAAGCATGTCAAAAGTTTTTAAAAAAATTAAGCATAAAAATCTTTTAAATTACAATAAGTTGTGCTATAATTACAAAGTTTTATACTCATACGGGAAAACTTAAAGGAAAAAATTTATGGAAACAAAAATAAGAAATATTGCAATTATTGCTCACGTTGATCACGGCAAAACCAGTTTGGTTAATGAAATGCTAAAACAAGGAGGAGTTTTCAGAGAAAATCAAATCGTTGAAGATAGAGTTATGGATTCTAATGCCTTAGAGCGAGAGCGAGGTATTACTATACTAAGCAAAAACGCATCTTTAGATTATAAGGATATAAAAATTAATGTTGTTGATACGCCCGGACATGCTGATTTTGGTGGAGAGGTTGAACGCGTTCTTAAAATGGTGGACGGCGTTTTACTTGTTATTGATGCTTATGAAGGTCCAATGCCACAAACCAGATTTGTGCTTGAAAAAGCAATTGCTCTTGATCTAAAAATTATTATTGTTGTTAATAAAATTGATAGAAAAGACAGTCGTTTAAAAGAAGTTTGCGACGAAGTTTTGGAACTTTTTATGGAACTTAATGCAAATGATGAGCAATTAAATAGCCCGTTTGTTTTTGCCTCTGCAAAAAATGGAACGGCAAGTTTAACTGCTAGCGAACCCGGAACAAATATGGTTCCGTTATTTGAAACAATTTTGAAACATATTCCCGCCCCTGCCGGCAATGAAAAGAAACCATTTAAAATGCTTGTAAGTTCAACTGAACAAAATGATTTTCTAGGCAAACTTGCTGTTGGGAAAATTGAGCAAGGCACGATAAAAATTAATGATAATGTTATTATAACCAATTTTTATAATCCAGAGAAGAAAATTTCATTTAAAGTGCAAAGTCTTTTTGAATTTCAAGGCTTAAAAAGAGTGCAGGTTGACATTTCGAAAGCGGGTGACATTATTTGCATTGCAGGTGCAAAAGATATGACAATCGGAGATACTTTAAGCGACAAAGATAATGTTGACACTCTTCCGTTTGTTAAAATCAGCGAGCCAAATGTGGAGATGACATTTATGGTCAACAGTAGTCCGCTTGCAGGCAAAGAAGGAAAATTTTGCACAAGCAGACATATAAAAGATAGATTATTTAAAGAAGCCATTAAAGATTTAAGTTTAAGAGTTTTTGAAACTGACAAAGCAGATTCTTTCCGAATTTTAGGGCGAGGCGAAATGCACCTCTCAATTTTGATGGAAAATTTGCGTCGTGAAGGTTATGAGTTTCAAGTTAGTATGCCAAAAGTTGTTTATAAAAAAATTGATGGAAAAACTTATGAACCGATTGAAAAACTGATTGTTGATGTTCCATCAGATAAAACGGGAAATGTAATAAGTGTTTTGGGAACAAGAAAAGCAGAAATGATTAATATGTCAAATTTCGGAAACAGAACAAGAATTGAATTTTTGATACCGGCTCGTGGTTTGTTTGGCTATAAAAATCAATTCCTTACGGACACAAACGGCGAAGGCATTATCAGTAGTGTGTTTTATGATTATCAGGAATTCAAGGGCAATATTTCACGAAGAAATTTTGGAACGTTGATTGCTTTTGAAAGTGGCACCGCGGTGCAATATGGGCTGTATTATACTCAAGATCATGGTCGGCTTTTTATAACTGCGGGCGAAGTTGTTTATGCGGGAATGATTGTCGGATTGACAAACAAACCAAATGATATTGTGGTTAATATATGCAAAACAAAACATTTAACAAATACCCGTTCCAGTGGCACTGATGATTCTTTAAAACTTGAACCGATACAAAGACCTTCCCTTGAACAAATGTTGGATTATCTTCAAGAAGATGAACTGCTTGAAGTAACACCAAAATCATTAAGAATGAGAAAAATTATTCTTGACCACACAATACGTGGAAGAATGGATCACAACAAGAAAAAATCATAAATAATTTTTTTAAAACTTAGACTTATACTTCCCTTTTGTTGTGTTTGGGTTGGTTAGTTAATTATTAAAATAATATAAAAATTTCAATATAGTAGAATTATATTACGAATAAATATATTCGTAATTTTTTTACATTTATTGGATTACAACCAAAGTTTTTCATATTGACAAAAATTCTTTTTATTTGTATAATTTGAATAAAGTTAGAAATTAAAAGGAAAGAAAAATGCAGAATTCAACAATAAATCAGCATTATAATTCTGAAAAAGATTATATTAGCATTGTCAAAAATTTTGGTCCAGGAAATTTGCCTGAAAAAGAAACAATTGATAATTTTGATCAAATTGATTTGTTTTTTATGATTGAATCGTTGGAAACTTATATGTTATCTTATACAGTAAACAAATTAGAAAATTCTTCTGAAAAATGGTGTCAAGATATAGAATTAAACGAAATAAAAAATTTAACTAAAATTTATTATTATTGCATAACTCAAACAAAAAAATTTGGTGTTAAATTGCCGATTAGCCACTTATTTTTCTCAGAATTTAAATTAACTGATTCATATAACAATTGGTTTAGATTTTATTTAAAATATTTTGACGGATTACAAAAAGATGAAAAGTTGTGGAATGAATTTTTGTCGGCAAGAAAAACTGGAAAAGATGTGAGTGAATTTTTACCAAAAGAAAATTGGAAATTTGAATTGACTGCAGAAGATAGAAGTTATTTTCAAAGATAAGTGGGATTAACTCCGCCGGCGAAGGAAATCGCCGAAGGCGATTTTAAGGCAAGTGCTTTTCAAGCACTTGCCTTAATTTTTTGCTTTGCAAAAAATACTTCGCCGGCGGGTAAAAGTGTTAATTCAGATGTAAAATAAGTATTATCTCATTAAAATTATCTAAAATTCCACTAATCCACCAATATGTTTAGTTTGCACAAACATTTTTCACTGATATTTACATATTTTAATAGTATGATATAATTAAATTATACTTAAGGAGGAAAAATGAAAGAATCAGAACAAACTCTTTCAGATTATTATGAAAGTTATGGAAAATATCCTATCGGATTGGAACCTGACAAAATTAATAATATGAGCGAAGTAGATTTATATTTTTTAATAAATGATTTATATAAAATAATAGAAAAAGCATCTACTTCTAAATTAATAGCAAATAAGATTTTTATGTCAAATTATCATGCAAATTATGTTATTCCCAACACTAAAAAATTTGTTTCTTTGTTTAACTATTTTGCTGTTCAAACAAAGAAATTCGGCGTTGAAAGCCCTGAGGACTTTCGTGGCTGGATAAATTTTTATAATAATTTTTATAATAATTTGTTTATAAATTCGCCTAGTGATTGGCAAAATTTCCAAAAATTAAGAGCAAGAAATGAAGATATATCTGCGTACTTGCCAAAAACAAATTGGGAGAATGGTTTAAAAGCAAGTGAACGAAAGTTAAATGCTCATAATAACCATAAGAACGCATACCCTGACTTTTTAAATCCTGAAAAAGTTAAAGATTTAAGTGAGACGGATTTGTTTTTCAATATCAATGATTTGAATATTTTAATCTCTAAATGCGATCGCACATGTGATGTTAAAACAAAAGAAACTTTAAAAAATATTTTGGATTTTTATTTGTATCAAACAAGAGCATTTGGGGTTGAAGTGATTGCCCCAAATATTAATAAGCATTATGATTTTGCTAATAGAAAAGACAATCAATCATTATATAAATGGTATTTGTTTTTCTTAAGACATTTTGATATCAATTTATCTTCCAAAGATAAAAAAGAATTTTTTAAAGTAAGACAAATTGATGGGGATTTAACTCCATATTTGCCAAAAGCCAACTGTTTAAGACAAACAGAACAAGCAGAGAAAGCTTTTTAAACTTATTATTTTAATTTTATTACCCGCCGGCGAAGGAAATCGCCGAAGGCGATTTCAAGGCAAGTGCTTTTCAAGCACTTGCCTTAATTTTTTGCTTTGCAAAAAATACTTCGCCGGCGGGGGAATATAATTTCCTTGAAAGTTCAATTTTGTAAAACAACAAAAAATATGCAAGTCAAAACACCTGCAATAGTTAAATTCATATCAAAAATATGTAAAACTTCCACTCACAATTTTTATAAAATAATTGTGATTACATTTAAATACAATTAAAAGTTAAATTATGATAAAAAAATTAATGAACATAATCATTCATTAATTTTAAAAATTTTTATTCCATTGAGATTATATAGTAATAAACCGGTTGCCCGCCATTTATCATTGTAACTTCGCAATTTGGATATTTATTTGCAAGTTTTTCTTGAAATGCAACGGCCTCTTCTTCCCTTACATCTTCGCCGTAAAATAATGTAATATTGCAAATTTCATCAGAAATTAACTTCTCAATCAGATTTTCTGTTGTTGGAGTAACTAGTGTTCCTTTTGAAATAATTGCCTTATCATCAAGCCCGATTATCTCACCCATCGACAAATCAAAACCATCTATATGAGTGCTTCTAACTGCATAAGTCACCGCTGCAGATTTAACATTTTGATAAGATTCATTCATTGCCTTAATATTATCTTCAACACTGCCTTCAGGATTAAAAGAAAGCACCGCCGATATGCCTTCCGGCACATTTTTTGTCGGAATTATATACAAACTTTTGGTTACTAAATCCTTTGCCTGCTGTGCTGCCAAAATAATATTTTTATTATTCGGGAAAATTATAATGTTTTTCGCAGGAACTTTTTCGACTGCCTTAACGATGTCATCAGCGCTTGGGTTCATTGTTTGCCCGCCCTCAATAATTTGGTCAACTGACAGATCTTTAAATATATTTGAAATGCCTTTCCCGGGTGCAACTGCAACCATACCAATATCTTTTAAATCTTCAGTTTTTTGCGCTTTGCGTTTTAACTCACGATTTTGTTCACGCATATTATCAACCTTTAAGTTATGAATTTCACCAAGTTCTAGCGCATAACCCATTGCAATATTCGGCGTGTTTGTGTGAACATGAACTTTAACGAAAGATAAATCACCGATACAAATGACACTATCTCCAAGTTCCATTAGTCTATCACGAAGTTTATCAATATCTGCTTCCGTTGTCTTTTTATGCATATGAATTATAACATATTCAGTGCAATATCCGAATTCTATTTCCCCCAAATTATGAATATCCGGCAAAATGTCGTCAACAGTATCAGCCAGCATACTTTTTTCTTCAAAATTAAATTCAATGTCTTCGCCAATTAAACTTTTATAAAAACCGTTAAATATTATTAATAAGCCTTTTCCGCCCGCATCAACAACACCTGCCTTTTTGAGCACTGGAAGCATTTCAGGTGTTTGTTTTAATATATCATCACCCTTTTCAAGCATCAATGGCATAAATGTTTCAAAATCTGAATTCTTCTTTGCAATTTCAACTGCCATATCAGCCATTACACGAATAACTGTAAGCATTGTGCCTTCTTTTGGCTTTGTAACTGCTTGATAAGCAATTTTAGAGCCTTCTTGCAAGGCTTTTGCAAATTGCTTTGTTGAAATTGATTTATATTGTCTGATAATTAAACAAAATCCTTTAAGAATTTGCGAGGTAATAACTCCTGAATTGCCTCTTGCTCCCCTTAACGCACCTTTTGAAAACGCATCTGCCAAACATGACATTTCGTTGTCCATACACTTATTTACTTCCGAAACCGCTGCTTTCATTGTCAAAAACATATTAGTTCC
>JAQUUD010000064.1 GCA_028694075.1 Clostridia bacterium | reverse complement strand
TGCGTCCAGTTGACTGTTGACCGGTCCGTTTGAGAATTGTTAGTCCGTTCTGCTTGTCGTTCAGTCAAAGACGCGGAAATTAAATTATAAGATTAAACGCAAAAGCCAAAGCACACGCCGACTGCATAAATCGCATCGTTGTATTGGACATCGCCACTATTATTGAAAAGCCGAAAGTAGTAATTATTACTCATGTAAGGCGAACGCAACCACCAGTTAATAATAGAGCCCGAGCCATTAGAAAGTCTTTTAATTCTATCTGCCGCACCCTTGCCCACCCAATAAGTATATTGAGTTCCTTCGCCCACATAGCCTGCCCCTGTTGTGCCATCAATTTCCCTTTCACTAAACAAGAAGAGTTTATCTGGGCTTGTAATAATGCTTGTGCTTGTGCTACCCGCAGTGGCTAGTTTATTAACCGTTTTTATAGCCGATTGTAAATCACTTGGCAATTGCGTGAAAAAAGTTGCCATTCGTGTTCGCATCAAGCAATTTTCCCAGCCCCCAGAGTTTGTCTTTGTAGAGTTCATATTATAAGTGGTAGCAAGCAAGTTTTTCATACCAAAAGTTATTCCTGCTTTTCCGCTATCGTCGGATTTATCGTCGTGGTCAAACCCCAATATTACAAAAGTATAAGGGACTGCATTTATTAATACAGTTTTTTCATCGCCTACATTAAAAACTTGTGAAGCCACCCCCGCTTCTGATACTAAATTAATTGTAGTCCAAGATAATTCTGCAAGTTCAAGTGATGACGGAGCTCCCAAATCAATTTCAATTTGTATTGTATTTGCACTGATGATTGTTTCAATGTCGTCTGCTTTAATCCTAAAAGTTAGTAGGCTTTTGGAAGGGTTATCTTCTCCCACCGCAGTTCCGGTGATTGACATTGGATTGCTTATCACTGTAAATGGTTCGGAGCCATTCGCTTCTGTAAATGTTACATCAGCATTACAAAAAATTATTTCCGTTTCGCTGTAATTTTCAACATAAACATAAAATTCCATTTCAGCATTTGCATCACATTTTAAGCCGTTATCATTTCCTGAGCCTAAGGCTTCAAAAGAAGTTTTTATTTTTCCATCGTTTGTATCGGTGTCATATGTATTGAAAATTATTGCGGATTTTGTTTTGTCAAAAATGGGTCCGCCCACTCCGTCAACTGTTGGGCTATCTTGATAAAATTGCACCGCAGTACTGCTGTTTGTTGCCAAATAAACCTTGGCAGTGACCGCTGAGTCAAAGGATACGTTAACAGTTAACCCCACTTTTTCAGTGCTTAGAATTGCCCAAGCCGCCCAATCATAACTGTTAAAGTTATAATTAAAGCGGTTCCCTTTGCAATCAATTTTTGCACCCTTTTATTTATAAACATTTTAAAATCCCCCCATTTAGTTTAAAATTAATTTTTATTTAGAAGTTCAATAAAATTAGTCATTTTATCTATTATTAACTATTTAAATATAGAATATCACAAATTCTTGTAAAATATCAACTAATTATTTACTTATTACTAATTTTTTACAATTTCTTTGTTTTATTTTATAAATAGTTTATAATTTTTGAAAACCATATAGATAAAGAAAATAATAAAAATCAGTTTACTTTTTTTTTCATAAATGTTAAACTTATTATTAAGAATTTTTTAATTTAGTAAAATCTAGATAAAATTTTTTTGTTAACTTAAAACTTTGCCTTTGCAAATAATAAGAATAAGAGGGCGTTGTTAAGGAAAACATAATTGGGAATTGTATCTGTTAAAATTTTTAGGAGTTTGTTATGATAATACTTGCTTGCGATCACGCTGGTTTCTTGCTGAAAGAACAAATTAAAGCGTTTTTTAATAATGAAAACATCACAACCATTGATGTTGGGACTTATTCTTCTGAACCGGTCGATTATCCGGACTATGCAAAAGCCGGCTCTGAAAGGGTACTCGAAAATAAACTTAATGTTGGTATTTTTATTTGCGGAACGGGAATTGGAATGAGCATTGCTTGCAACCGAAATCCGAATATTCGGGCAGCACTTTGCAATAATGTTGAAATGGCAAGCCTTGCAAGAAAGCACAATGATGCGAATGTTTTAATTCTTTCTGGTAGATATATCAACCGAAATAATGCAATCAAAATTATAAAGGTGTTTTTAACCACAGATTTTGAAAAAGGCAGGCACGCTCAAAGACTTAAAAAAATAGGGGTAATATGATAACGCTGATTTTACCGTTAACTTCAAAACAAAAAAGTTTGAGAGAAATTATTGACAAATTAAAGGCGCTACAGCCTTTTAATATCAATTTGCTTGTTTTATGCGAAAAAAAACATAAAATAGTAGAGGAATTTGAAGATTTTAAAAAATTTACTGACAAAAAATTTGAAGCCGAGCAAGTGGGGATTTCGCTTGAGAAAAATTCAAAAACAAAAGTGAGTAAAAAGAAAAATCAGGAAAAAATAAACATTAGCCTTAACATCTTTCCAAACGGCACTAAAGAAGAGTCAATGATTAACACAAGCATTAAAGACTTACCCGAGTGCGGTTTCGTTTTAATTAGAAATGATGTAAAAGATATTAACATAAATCTGATTGAAAAAATTTTATTAGAATGTCAAAGTGGCGCTGACATTATTATGGCAAAAAAACCAAGGAAAAAAAATTTTATAACAAACTTTTTTTCAAAAATATTTCAAAAACTGTGCAGTTTCATTTTTCATTTTTCTTTTTATTCGGGTGATATTGGAGTGCAATATTTTAATAATCTCGCTCTTTCAATTATGAAAGAAACAAATGCCTTAATGCTTACAAAAATCAACAAATGGCTTGCAATAAATATAAAATATATCGATTTTAATGTTGAAACAACTTATATAAAAGAAAAATCATACGGCAACAACAAATTGATGCTGGGTATTTTTATTTTTTCGTTTATGCTTTCAATCGGCTTAATTGTTTTTTTTAGTTTTAATTCAAATATTTCTTTCATTTTTTATTTTTTAGTTGCATTTTTATTATTAATTTTCGCAATACTAATTATGTTAACTGCTTTTCGCATATATTTAATTAATAAACTTGGCGATATTCGTGCGGAAAATGTTAGCATAATTCTTAGGAGAGAAATATGGATAACTTTAAAAAACTTGCAAAAAATTTAGTAAATTATTCGTGCAGAATTAAAAAAGGTGAAAAGGTTTTAATAGAGCAAAAAGAAATTGATCCTGAGTTTGTTGTCAGTTTAATCAAAGAAATTCACAAAGTGGGTGCGTACCCTTTTGTGGTTAATTTGAATGAAATAATATCAAGACAACTTTTGCTAGGAACTGATGAAACTTATGCAAAACTTAAAACAAAATATATGCTTCCAATGATGCAGGATATGGACGCTTATATTGGGCTTATGGGAAGCAATAATATCTTTGAAATAAGTGATGTTCCTGCTAAACAAAAAAGTTTAAATAATATGTATTATCACAAGCCCGTGCATTTTCAAGAACGGGTTAATAACACAAAATGGGTTCTTCTTAGATGGCCAAATATGTCAATGGCACAAAACGCAAATATGAGCACGGACGCCTTTGAAGAAATTTTTTTTAATGTTTGCACTTTGAATTATAGAAAAATGGATAAGGCAATGGATAATCTTGTGTCATTAATGCAAAAGACTGATAAGGTCAAACTGATTTCGCCAAACACAAGTTTAACCTTTTCAATCAAAGGTCAGCCCGCTATAAAATGCTCAGGACAAAACAATATTCCAGACGGCGAAGTGTTTGCAGGTCCGATTAAATATAGTATCAACGGCGTTATTTCTTATAATATTCCAACAATTTATGACGGCATTCGGTTTGATAATGTGACACTGACAATTAAGGACGGCAAAATAATAAATGCATCAAGTTATAACAACACCGTTAAACTTAATCAAATTTTGGATACTGATGATGGTTCAAGATATTTCGGTGAATTTGCAATCGGCGTTAATCCTTTCATTACAATGCCAATACTTGACATTTTATTTGATGAAAAAATGTGTGGGTCTTTCCATTTTACACCGGGTGGTTGTTACGATGAATCTTTCAACGGAAACAAATCGGCAATTCACTGGGATATGGTGCTTTGCCAACTGCCGGAATATGGCGGGGGTGAAATTTATTTTGATGATGTTCTAATTCGCAAGGACGGGATATTTGTTGTTGAAGAACTAAAATGTTTAAATCCAGAAATGCTTGTTTAATTTTTTTGCTAAGTAAAAATAAAAAATAAGAAATCAAAAAATTGAATAATTGCAATTTTATAAAAAATGTTTATTAAATAATAAAAAAATAATAAAAAATGATTAAAAATTGAAAAAAATTGAATAAATAATAAAAATCGCTTGAGAAAATTTGAAAAACGATTTATTATTATAGTAATTTAAAATGTAGATTTTAAAAAAGTTAAGGAGAAAAATTATGGAAAAAATAAAAATTGGAATTAATGGTTTTGGCAGAATTGGCAGACTGCTTTTAAGAATTATCAGCGAAAATAAAAATATGGAAGTGGTTGCAATAAATGACCCCTTTCTTGATTTAGATTCTGCCAAATATTTATTAACATATGACACAGTTCACGGAAAATTTAAAGGGAAATTGGAAATAGATGATGGGTTTTTGATTGTAAATGGCAAAAAAATTAAATTTATTGCTGAAAAAGAGCCTGCTAACATAAATTGGGCAAGTGTTGGTGCTGAATATGTTTATGAAGCAACAGGAAAATTCAAAACAATAGATGAAGCAAGTGAACATATAAAAGCAGGGGCAAAAAAAGTTATTATAACAGCGCCGGGTAAAAAAGTTCCGATGTTTGTTATGGGCGTGAATCAAAAAGAATATAAAAAAGAAATGAATGTAATTTCAAATGCAAGTTGCACAACAACTTGTCTTGCTCCGCTTGCTAAAATAATAAATGATAATTTTGGGATTGAAGAAGGCTTAATGACAACGGTGCATTCTGCAACCGCAACTCAGTTGGTTGTTGATGGAGCGTCAAAAAAAGCGTTTCGTGAAGGCAGAGCCGCTTCATACAACATTATTCCGTCATCAACTGGTGCAGCAATCGCGGTTGGCGAAGTTATACCGCAGTTAAAAGGCAAATTAACTGGAATGAGTTTTCGTGTTCCAACGATTAATGTTTCGGTGGTGGATTTAACGGTTCGACTTAAAAAAAGCACAACTTATGAAGAAATTGTAAAGGTTATGGAAAAAGCCGAGCAAAAAGAATATAAAAATATTGTTGGAGTTACAACAGAACCGGTCGTTTCTTCCGACTTTACCGGAGATGAAAGAGCCTGCATTTTTGATGTTAATGCGGGGATTATGCTTTCGCCAAATTTTGTCAAACTTGTGGCGTGGTATGACAACGAATATGGTTATTCATCAATGGTTATAAAGTTCCTTGAACATATGATTAAAGTTGACAGAGAATAAATTATTTTAATGATTTTAATTTGTGATTTAAATAATTTAATTTTGATTTTATTTTAATTTTTTTTAGCCGGCGGGAATGCAATCGTTAAAAAACGATTACATTCCGCCGGTGTTTTATTTGCCCATTGGACTGAGTTGTCCCGCCCGTTTAATTGTCAATTTGCCCGTTAGACCCGCTCGTTTGGTCCGTTTGGCTAGCATTGTCCGCTCGCACAACTCCGCGCGCTCGCTTGGTGCGTTTGACTCGGTTGAATTGCTCGTTTGACTCCGTTAAACTTGCCCGTTTGACTGTCAATTTGCTCGTTAGACCGGTTGATTTGCCCGTTAGACCCGCCTTGTTGTCCGCTCGCCCTGCTTCGTTTCACTCCCGCCCGCTTGCTTTGTCCGTTAGGCTGTTGAAATGCCCGTTTTACCTGCCTTATATTCGCTCGCACAGCCACACTTCGCTTCATACGTTCGCC
>JAQUUD010000006.1 GCA_028694075.1 Clostridia bacterium | reverse complement strand
CCGCCAAGTTTAAAACAAAAAGTCTGAAAAGACTTTTTTTGTTTTAAACAATGAAATTTATTTTTCATATAAATGATATTGCTAACGCAATAATATTCACTCTGTGAATGATATTTCGCTGAAATGCAAGTGAAAGAATAAATTTTATATCATTAGGAGCTACTGGCGAATTATATCATTGAACTATGTTCAATATCATCTACAATTTTATATAAAATTAGTGCAAATTTTTTATTATATGATATAATATCAAATATGAAAGAAAACTTATTGGTTCAAAAGTCAAAAGAATTTGCAATCCAAATAATAAACTTGTGTGACAACCCAAAAGATACGATGAGTATCGCTAATCAACTTGTTAGAAGTGGCACAAGTATTGGAACAAATATCCACGAGGCACAATATGCACACGGTAAAAAAGATTTTATTGCTAAGTTGGAAATATCTTTAAAAAAATGTAATGAAACTGAATATTGGTTAGAATTACTTTGTAAAACAAAAAAGATTAGTGAGAATGTTTATAAAGACTTAAAACAAACAGCAGGTTCAATTCGTCGAATTTTGATTGCTAGTTGCAAAACAGCAAAAGAAAACATATAACGAAAATTCAAAAAGGAGTTAATTATATGAAAGATGATATAATGGAATTTCGAAAAGGAGATTATTTTTATCATTTTGGCCGTTATAATGGTCATAAATTTGTGAAAATAACTAAAATGATTGATAACAAACCAACTCAGCAGTTTGCGATTTGGATTTCTGGCGATATTCAGTTTACATATTATGATTTTAATAAAATCGATCTTATTGGCAAGAACAAAATGATGATTGATAAAAAATGTATTTTGTTTGACGCTTTATCAAAATTAACCAGTGAAAATATTAAAGATATAAATAGCAATATAGTTTCAAAAGTTGAAAGCCCGCTTATTGTAAATGATATATCTTCTGAAAACTATTTTCAAGTTAAAAAACCAAGTGCTGAAATGCTGGAATTATCTTTTTTGTTTATTGATGATGATTGTGAAACAATAAATATAATAAATATCCAAAATGATTTGCGAAGCCGAATAGATCAAAGAAGAAGCAATTTCAAAGAAGTTGTTTTGGAAGTTTCAAGCGAATGCCAAGATATTTTAAAAAAGCATTACATAAAACAAAATCAAGATTTGCAAAGTGAAAGATAAAATAACCTTTCGAAAAAAAATGAGGTTTTTAATTAGAATTATCGGCTGTGGTAGTTTGCCATATAATATCGTCTAGGCAGGTTGCAACATATCGCACAATATAGTGCAGTTCCATCGCTTTATTTAATTTCACCAACTTTTCTTAAAGGGCTTTTAATCTTTAAACCAAGAAGAGTTTTTAATTAAAAATAAAATACTATTTAAATCTTTTTGATTAATAATAGTATTTTATTATTTTTTTGATTTTCAATTTCAAATATTTGCTGTTCGTAGAGATTCTACTCTAACGGCAACCAAAATGATGAATTCCACACTAGAAATTTATTGCTGGCGTCAATATATTTAGTCAAAAATTTTCCGTTGAATTTTAACAGTGCTAGAGTTAAATTATGAATTTTGAAATTAATAAATAATTCAAATAAAAAAATAAATCTGATTATTCGCCGAACAATTTTTTTACATAATCATACGAAACAATTTGCACCATTGTTCTGCTCATTGGGCCGGTTATTAAGAACGATTGACCAACGCCGGCAGTAACAATTGAGTTTTGTTCTTCTTCGTTAATTTCGCCAGATTTGCGGTAAAGTTCAACCAAGTCATTCATATCATTTGGTGCTAACGAGAAAATAAAGGAGTATTGGCTGGCGTTAATAACCGCGGTGGATTGTCTTTGAATTTCAACCGAGCCGACAAAGTCTTTTATGTTCTGCGTGATGATGATTTGCATACCAGTATATTTACGAATTCTTTTTGCCATCTGCGCCATAAAGTCAAGCGCTATTGGATAATTTGGGTTAATGAAAACATGGGCTTCATCAACCGCCACAATTATTTTTCGTTTTGTATTGAATTTTAAGTTGAAATCACGATTTTTTATTATTTCATTATCCAAATATTTAAAAACCATAAGCATTTGTGCGTTCGCTATGATTTCATTTCGGTTTGCCAAAAGTGAACGGAAGTTAAAGCACACAAAATTTTCTTTTGTGCTTACTGAAGTCGGACCGTTCCAAAGGTTAGAGTTTCGCCCGCCCTTAGCAAATTTTTTGATGTAAGTTTGAACAGTTATAAAGTTCCGCTTATGATATTCATCGGTTTCTTTTTCAATATTTTCATTTATTAGTTCATATAAATCATCAAAAATCGGATAATCTTCAGGCGACAGTTTATAAAACAAAGTGTTTCTATCAATGCCTTTTTTAGCATACAAGTCAACAATTAAACTGTTGAGAATTTCAAAAGCGTCGCTGTTAATACCTTGTAAAATTGTTTTAAAAAATTGCTCCAAAAATTGCAAGTGAACAGAAAAAGTATCACTGTCGGATTCTTTATTTTCAAGTTCGGCGTCGACATTTTCAACTTCTTCAAGTTCCAAAATATCATCTTTTAATGATGTGATAATATGAAAGGGATTAAATATGCCCATTTCTGAAGAGCCGACATCAATAAATTTGCCTTTAAGATTTATACATAAAGTTGTATATTCGTTTTCAGGGTCTAAGATAAAAATTTTGGAGTTGTCCGCCGCAAAGTTGGTGAGCAGTGTTTTTGTTGCATAAGATTTTCCTGAACCTGATTTGCCGATAATCATCATATTGCTGTTAACTCTTTCGCGGTTACGCACGAAAAAGTCAACAAACACCGGATATTCATTATAACCTATATAAATACCGTTGCCGTCCTGTAATGCTCCAGAAATGAACGGGAACACTGCCGCAAGAGTTGAGGTTGGAATGCCACGAAGTGTGTTTTTAACATTGTCACGCATTGAAATATTAGCGCTTACGAAAGCGTCAACTTGACGCCCAAACATTTCCGAATATCTGAAACCTTCTTGCTTTAAAATTGCACGCACTTCTTTACGTGCTGGTTCTTCACAAGTTATAAAAGTGTTAACATTATATAATTGTTGGTTGTTGTTTTTCAGCCCGACAAGCAAGTCTTTTAAGGTTGTAAGATGGGTTTGATTTTCAATTTGCCTTGAACTTCTTGAAACTTTGAATAATTTACTTTCCATCTCAATGATTGCTTTATCAAGAAGTTTTTCTGCTTCCATTTTTGGAATGGGCTTGATTTTTGTAACAACCCTTGTTCTATCCAAAAGATAAAAAGGCGCACCCCACGCATTTGGAACTTGCAAAGGATAATCTGAAACAACAAAACTTCTATATGGTCTTTCATTAATAAAAAATCTGCTTGCTTGAAATTTTATTTTGTCCGGGGTTGCCCAGTCAATATGTTTAGACATTGGAATTGCTTCCAGTTCTCTTTCATCAAATTCTTTTCCAAAATTACATCTTAAAAAAACATATAAATCTTGTCCGAACAGTTTTTCAGTGTGGAGCGGAGTTGGTGAGTTTGTCAGTGTTGTCATAATTCCGTTTGTGGCTGTTTCCAAGGTTTCACGGTCTTTATCATAGACGACAATATAAAAATGGTCTTTAAAAATTTTATCTTCTCTGTTATATGCTTCAATTCTGGCAACTCTTTCTTCAAAAATTCCGGTACGTCTTACAATTTCTTCTTGCGTTATCTGTTTTTCATATTGCAATTCCAAAAGATTGTCAAATTTTTTGTCTTCGTTATATATATAATCATCTAAAATCATTGCTTTGTTAATTTTAACAATCGTTGCCATTTGTTCATTGCTGAGTCGCCTTAATGCGTTGGCAAAAGTTTCAACAAGCATATTTTGTTTATACTCATTTAAAAGCCCAAATTCAATGGGGAAAATTTCAATCACTTGCGCATAATATTCGCCAAAATCAATAAAACGGTCTTGATTTACGCCTACAAAAGGAATAATTTCGTTTATTGGATTGTGTCCCTTTTCTTTGACCTTTGAATATCTTTTACGCTGAGCAAAAAATCTTAAAATATATCCAAGGGTGTAATAAAGCCTTGTGTCATCGGCAACGTGGAAATATAAAGAAACGATTATTGCAACCCAGGCAAAACCAATCCAAATCCCCATATTGTTTGCAAAATTGCTTGTAAAAAGTGCAATAGCACCGGCAACGCCAATTAATGCTAAAATTATGTCGCCAAGGGTAATTCCCCTGATGAACTCCATTTTAACTTTTGTTTTTCTTGGAATAACTCTCATAATAGTTATTATAACTTAAATCCAAAAAAAAATCAAAGTAATTGATAAAAATCTTTATTTCTGACAATAAATGCCACTAAATTTGGTATTTAAAAATCTTGGATAAAAAAAATTAAAATTTAAAAAACATAAATAATATAATAAAAAATAAAGAAAATAAGAATATGAGATATTTTTCATCTTATTTTCTTGTATGTCTTATATTTTTAACCTGCGTTTTTGCAAGTGTCTTTTCTTATCCTGTTTTTTCAAATTCAGGCACGCTTACAAGCGACCAGCAGGCTTATCTTAATGATGCTCACGAAGAAGAAGATAATCTTGTGAGTTCGGTGCCTGCTATCGCAGTTGTATCTTTAAACTGGTTTGATGCTGTGGACTCAATCTTTGAAAAATACATAACAACTCGTGTTGTTGATGTTCAAACCGGCACGCAGTATTATGTTAAAAGAACGGGCGGATATAACCACGCCGATGTTGAGCCGATTGACAAAGAAAATATGCAAAAGTTTTATGAATTATATAATGAGGTATGGAGTTGGGAACGCAGACCGGTTTGGATTGAAATTAAGGGAATGTGGGTTGCTGGTTCAATAAACGGAATGCCCCACGGATATTCGCTCATAATTGATAACGGTCAAGACGGGCATACTTGCATTCATTTTTTAAATAGCCGAACACACGGCACGAACAGAGTTGATGGAAGTCACCAAAATGCAGTTGAGTATGCCTTAAAAAACGGTGAAAAAATAAATGATTTAACTCTTTAATATTTATTTGAAAGCAAAATAAAAAAATAATAAATAATTGACAAAATAACAAAAAAAGATGCTGAAAAAACTAGCACCTTTTTGTGTTTAAAAAGAAAGAATGAATGAAAATATCTAATTTTTAAATGTTATCTTTTTCGGCTCTTTCGTAAGCATCAAAAATAGCTGAGCATATTTGTTCTCTGGTTTCATTGTTTATTGCGTGAACAATATCTTTGAATTCCCCCTCAGAGGTTTTTCTGCTTGGCATTGAAATGAACAATTTTTCTGGTCCCTGAACAACTTTAATGTCATGAACAACCAAACAATTGTCAATTGTGATTGAAGCCACTGCTTTAAGTTTTGAATCTTCTTTTTTAACAAGTCTGATTCGTGTGTCTGTAATTTTCAAGTCTAATTACCGTCCTTTTATAAATTGTCTATCTTATGACATTTATATTATAGTATATTTTAAAATAAAAATCAAATGTTTTTAAGGTTTCATAAAAACTTTTTGATAAAATCAAGGAATTATTTAAAATTATTTGAGTTTTGAAAAAATATTTTATCATTTTTCAGTTTTTTTTCATAAGAAATACTATGAAAAATGAAAATATAATAAAAAATCTTTTCAATAAAATAAATTTATTTAAAAGATTTAAAAAAAAATTAATTAAAAAACATTATCATTTTATTGGCATTGGCGGAATAAGTATGAGCGCTCTTGCCAAATATTTGGCAAATGAAAACAATATTATAACCGGCTCGGATATTAGCCCTGATGTAAAACTTAGTGGGATTGAAACTTTTGTCGGGCATAATGCCAAAAATTTGGGCGATTGCGATGTTGTTGTTTATAACTCAGCAATATCAAGTGATAATCCTGAAATGATTGAAGCAAAAAAAAGAAACGTTCCAATAATTAGTCGGGCTGAAATGCTCGCTGAAATTGGAAGCCGGCATAAAAATGTAATTTCAATAAGTGGCATTCACGGCAAAACAACCACAACGGAAATGATTGCCGAGGTTTTTATTCAGGCAGGTTTAAATCCAACAGTTCATTTGGGCGGAATTTCAAATTGTTTTTGTTCAAATTTATTACTGGGGGATAAAAAATTTTTTATAACCGAAGCTTGTGAATATAAAAACAGTTTTTTAAGTTTAAAAAACAAAGTTGGCGTTATCTTAAACTTAGAGCCCGAACATTTAGACTTTTTCAAAACATTTAACAAAATGAAAGAATCGTTTAAACTTTTTGCAAATTCTTCCGAAACTGTCGTTGCTCCTGCTGATTTGGGAATTAATATTAAAAATTGTATTTTAATAAAAGATATTAATGGGTATACCGCGAAAAATGTTATCACATTAAAAAACGGCAAACTCAGTTTCGACTGCTACTTTAAAGGCGAATATTTAGACACAATTATTTTAAACGCAATGGGAATTCATAATATAAGCAATGCTCTTGCTTGCATTGCGGTTAGTAGGCATTTTAAAATTGATGTTGAAAAAATAAAGCGGGCATTAAATTCGTTTAAAGGTGTTAAAAGAAGAATGGAGATTGTTAACCCTAGTCCTTTAATAATTCACGATTACGCGCATCACCCGACCGAACTTAATGCAACCATTGAGGCGATAAAAAATCATTTTAAAATTGGTTATGTGGAGCGACTGGAAAGCAAAAGCAATGTAAGAATTGGAAATGTTTCCTTAAAAAATCAACTAAACAGCAAAAGGTTATATGTTGTGTTTCAGCCTCATACGTATTCACGAACTGATGCTTTCAAAGATGATTTTATTAAAATTCTGAATAAGGCGGATAAACTTTATTTATACAAAACATATCCCGCAAGAGAAAAGGCAATTAAGGGAGCAAGTGCTTATAATTTATATCAAAAATTGCACAAAATTAAAAAGGACACTTATTATTATAAAGATTTTTCAATCTTAGCAAATGATTTAAAAAAAGAATTAAAATCGGATACGATTTTACTGATTCTGGGTGCCGGCGACATTGAAAAACTAAATTCATATTTTAAAGAATGCTAAGTTGGACTATTGATTGGTCCGTTTGACTGTCAATTTGCCCGTTGGACTATTGTTCTGTCTGGTTGACTGTCATTTTGCCCGTTTGACTATTGTCAGGTCCGGTTGATCCGCACGCGTTGCTACATTTTTGCTGATGCAAAGTTTCGCAACACTGTGCTCGGTCGGTTTGACCTGTTGATATGTTGACTTGCCCGTTTGACTGTCATTTTGCCCGTTTGACTATTGTCAGGTCCGGTTGAATCGCTAATCAACTTGTTTGTTAATTAAGCAAAAACTAAGACTAAACAATTCTCACTTTAAAAAACAAAGTGAAAATTTTTTTTCGAGAGTCTGAGTGCTACGGGGGGGGCAAAGCGCCCCCGGCCCCCCCTTTATGCGGTTTTAAGGAGTCGGCAACCACATAGTTCAGTGTACAGTGTAAAGTCATTTAGATAATAAAAACAAAATGCTCCTGACCAAACAGCAGGGCTATAGGCGTCATAAAAACTACCACCTCGTAACACAACACGAGCATTTAACGAATTATCTTGCGAATGGAAATCACATAAACCGGTCGTGTCACTGCCTCCCGAAGTTTCTGCAAAAGCTATTAATTGACTGTTTGAATTGTCTAAATTATAAGCATAACCCGTTGCCTTAGGATAACCATTGCTGTTCAAATTCGTATAACCCATATTAGTATAACCCGTTATGCCTGATGTTGCTCCGTTAGTGTAATTAACAGGATTTGTCGCAATGCACGCAACTCCGCTGTTTATCGTTATTCCATCAATGAACTCAAAAAGATTTCCCCAAAAATCGCATAAACCTAAACACCAAACGCTTGTACTTCCATTTGTGCCTATATATCCATCTCGACCTAATAAAGTTGTATGTGCATTGCCAAGTCCGTTGATTTGGACTGAATATAAATCAGTAATTCCCAGACCAACTTTGGTTTGTGAGTTATAATCAGCATATTTGATTAAATATAAACATTGAAAATCAAAATCTCGCCAGTCGCCGAGTGACATTCTATTGTCTTCATTTGGGTTGTTTCCTGCATAATCTCTAAACTTATCAATTGTTGTGCTTCCCGTTGGTATACTACTCGCATATGATCTTAATATTTTTGTAGTTTCAGCATTTCCATAAGTAGTGGTATCTATTATTGATTTAAATGTTCCACGATAATATGGCGCTATATAAACTGCATCATCAAAAGCCCACATTGACAGTTGAATATATTCATATCCATCTGCTTGCCACCTTTTTATATAATGCCCCGGATAATATGTCATAACATCAACTTGCTCGCCACTTCTTGTTCCAGTCCAAACAAAACCAGATTCAGAATCACTTAAACGCGCAACAATCTTGCCATCACTAACTCTCATATTTACTATATCAATATCTTTATAAAATTGCAGTGTTCCGCCATAAATGCTAATTGCATAATCATCTTGAACTGCACCACCAGTGTCGAATTCGCTGACACTTGCATATTGATTAGCACCAGCAATCAAATCTTCATTATCATCAGTTTTTGTCCAAGCACTTGTTAAAGGATCCTCATTTAAATTACGCATAACCCCTAAAACGGTATGCTTATATGTAACAGTAACATTAAAGCCAAAAGCGACGTTGGCCGTGGACCAAACACCAAAAAACAACGTTGTAAGTAGTAATACAACATTAATTCCTTGAGTTATTAATTTTCTTGTTGCTTTTCTCATATTTTTTCCATATTTTAATTTTATTGCCACTTACTCTATTGTTAAACAATTTTAAATAGTATAACACATTTTTATCAACTATATGTCAATTTTATCTAAATTAAATTTAAAAATCAACTAATTTTTTCTTTTTATTCACTAATATATTTAAATTTTTCTTAAAAAACGCAGTTTTTGGCAACTTCACAACGCCATTTTATTTTACTGAAATTTGTTTTATTATATAAAATAAAATCAAAACAGTTCTCACTTTATGCCATTTTGCCATCACAGTAATGCAAAAAATAAAAAATTTTTTAAACAGCGCTTGACAGAAATCTTTGATTATGTTAATATAATAATGTTGCCGTGAGTAAGTTTTTTCAATTTGGGAATGCTTAAAATATTGACTATAATCATAAAAATTAGAACATTTTGAAACTTGTTTACATTTTTCCCTAACGCGAGATATTGAATTTTGAAGCAATTTGTATGCAAGAAAAAGTTTAATGTAAGAAAAAATTTAATTTTTATATAAAAGCATTAAAATTCAATTTAAATGTTGTCAAATAAAAAACAAGTTTTTATAAAAAAAGTGATAAAGTTGAATACAATAAAATATCTAAAATAATAAACGAAATAAAAAGCAGTTATTGAAATTCAACCTAAACTGAATAAGCATAAGTTTTAATAAGTGATTGAAAAGTTAATGCAATAAATATCTAAGACGATAAAAAATAAAGCGGTTTTAAGCTTAAATTCCAACTGAATTTAAGAGAAATAAAGATATTCCTCGATAGCTCAGTGGTAGAGCATCCGGCTGTTAACCGGCAGGTCGTAGGTTCGAGCCCTACTCGGGGAGCCAATTTCATAAGATTTTGTGGTTTAGTATAATACCTAGACCGCAATTTTTTTTAGTTAGATGTTGATTTATCAGTATCAAATAAAATTTCAATAGTTAGTATTAAAATAAGTGCCACATTTAAAGTTAAATGTCAGTATCAAATAAGTGTCAAGTTTGATATCAAAGTCAGTATCAAAAATTCAAAGTTAGTGCCAAAATTTAGTGTCGGAAGTTAGTGTCAAAATAAGTGTTAAGCGATTTTATTTATTCTTTCGTTTATGCTTTTCTCTTAGTATTTTTAAATTAGTTTGACTTTGTGGCGGTGGGCTTTTATAATTAATAATGTATTTTGTTAATTAAATTATTAAAATTTAAAATAATGTAGTTCTTAATGTTATCAATGAAATGATTTTATTGATTAAATGAAAGTCTAAAGTTAAACAATTAAATACAGCAGAGATTAATTTCTCACTTAATAGAATTACATATTTTAATTTATTAATGAAAAATAAAAAGGCGGAGTTTTTAATGAAAAATATAATTTTAACAGGCGACAGACCCACGGGACAGTTGCATATTGGACACTTTATAGGCTCACTAAAAAATAGGGTGTTGCTTCAAAATAAGGGCGATTATGATAAAATGTATATTATGATTGCCGATGCGCAGGCTTTAACTGATAATTTTGATAATGTAGATAAGGTTAAAGATAACATTTTGCAAGTGATGCTGGATTATTTAGCGGTTGGGCTTGATCCCGAAAAGGTCGTTTTTTTTATTCAGTCAGAAATTCCCGAGTTAACAGAGTTCACTTTTTTTTATATGAACCTTGTAACCTTTGCAAGATTGCAAAGAAATCCAACTGTTAAGGCGGAAATATCCCAAAAGAAGTTTAATAAAAATATTCCAATGGGTTTCCTTTGCTATCCAATTAGTCAGACGGCAGATATTACCGCATTTAATGCGAATATTGTACCTGTTGGCGTAGATCAACTGCCTATGATTGAACAAGCACGAGAAATTTGCAGAACTTTTAATAACATTTATAAAACAGATTTGCTTATTGAGCCACAAGCCGTGATTCCGGAAAATAAAGTTGCTCAACGCTTGCCGGGGTTAGATGGTGCGGAAAAAATGAGTAAATCTTTGGGAAACTGTATTTTTCTTGCCGACGAACCGGAAGTTGTTAAACAAAAAATTTTTAGTATGTATACAGACCCGAATCATATCAAAATTTCTGACCCGGGACAAACTCGTGGCAATGTCGTTTTTGCCTATCTTGATGCTTTTAGTGAAAAAGAACATTTTGAAAGATATTTGCCTGAATATAAAAATTTGGAAGAGTTGAAAGCCCATTATAAAAAAGGTGGGCTTGGAGATGTTAAAATAAAAACTTTTTTAAATAATATTTTGCAAGAAATTTTAAAACCAATCAGAGAAAAAAGAAAAACCCTTGAAAAGAATCCTGCACGAGTTTTTGAAATTCTTTTCAAGGGAAGTGATGAGGCAAAAAAAGATGCCGAACAAAATATATTAAAACTTAAACAAGCAATGGGCATTGATTATCGAAACAATCTGAAAAATAAAAATTAAAAAAGGCAAGTTGAAAGTAATTAATTAGAGTGTGCTTGCTTGCATTGTTTTTTTGTGGGCGTTTAAACTCCCACCTATTTTTTTGGTGGAAATTTTGCGACTTTTATTATTAGTTAATATTTTTTTCCTTGATTTTTATAATAATTTGTGGCACAGTGTTTTCATTTTTTGAATAATAAAATGTTTCTAAAATATCATTATAACCATAACTTAGCAATGTGGAAATAATTTCATTATTTCTTCTTGGCAAATAACCAAGTTTTTTGTCATTAAAATATAAAGCAACAGCATTAGAATCATAAGGATTATCGGACTCTAATTCTAGTTTTAGTTTTGTCCCCGTTTTTAATTCATTTATTACTTCAAGATAATCTTAATATTGCTCTCCTGCAATCTCACAAATTATCAAAGTCCTACTTTTTTTATACATAAATTCTTCCTTTTACTTTTGTAATTCGAAACTTTAAAGTTGTTTGCCAAATTAAGAGTTTTCGCCAGACAAAGAAAATTGACTATTATATAAATTATAATAGAAATTTTTCTTTTCAATAAGTTCATTATGTGTTCCGCTTTCAACTATATCGCCATTGTCAATAACAAGAATAAGGTCTGCATTTTTTATTGTGGACAATCTGTGCGCTATCACAAAACTGGTGCGACCTTTTGTTATCTTATCCATCGCATCTTGAATTAAATGCTCTGTTCGAGTGTCTACATTGCTGGTTGCTTCGTCCAATATTAGCATCGGGCAGTTTTGTATCATTGCTCTTGCAATTGTAAGAAGTTGGCGTTGTCCGCCTGAAATGCTCACCTCATCGGTTAGTTGCATATTATAGCCGTCCGGCAGTGTGCGAATAAAGTGGTCAATATTGGCTGATTCGCAAGCCTTAACAACTTCATCAATTGTTACATTTTCTTTTGAGAAAGCAATATTTTCTTTTATTGTGCCTTCAAAAAGCCAAGTATCCTGCAAAACAATGCCAAAAAGAGCACGCACATCTTCCCGTTTCATTTCGTTTATTGGAACGCCATCTATTAAAGTCTGACCGCTTTTAAGTTCATAAAATCTCATTAAAAGATTAATCAGTGTTGTTTTGCCTGCGCCGGTTGGTCCAACGATCGCAACTTTTTGCCCCGGTTCAATGCAAGCAGAGAAATTATTAATAACTGTTTTATCATCTGAATATCCGAATGAAACATTATCAAACTCAACTTTGCCTGCAATCGTTTCAATTTTAACTGTCTTTAAACTTTCATCTTCCTGTTCTTCTTCGCACAAAAATTCAAAAACTCTTTCAGAAGCCGCTGCGGTTGACTGCAAAACTGCGGCAATTTGTGCTAATTGCCCCATTGCGTTTTGGAAAAGTCTTACATAAATAAAAAATGCAGTTATCACGCCAATCGTTATTAAATTGTCCGCAAAAAGAATACCGCCAACAACGCAAATTGCTATATAACCTAAGTTGGCGATTAGAAAAATTATAGGCATCATAAGTCCGGATAAAAATTGAGAATTTTTTGAACTTTTAAATAATTTTTTGTTTGTTGCTTCAAAAGTGCTAAGTGCTTTTTCTTCTCCGTTAAACGCTTTAACAACAGTTTGCCCTGAATAGTTTTCTTCAATAATTCCGTTTAACTCACCTAATTGTTTTTGTTGTGCGGAGAAATGTTTTTGAGAAAATTTCATAATTATAACAATGATAATCATTCCAACTGGCACAGTTGCTAGTGCGGTTAGTGCAAGTTGCCAAGAAGTTAAAAACATAACAATTAAAACGCCAATTAAACAAACGACGCTATAAATTAAACTTGATACACTTTGATTCAGTGATTGTCCGATTGTGTCCACATCGTTAGTAACGCGACTTAAGACATTCCCAAAACTATCTGAATCATAATATTTTAAAGGAACAACATTAATCTTTTTAGAAATCTGAGTTCTTAATTTTTTTGCAATTCTTTGATTGACATTAGCCATAATAAAGTTACCGGCAAATTGTAAAACAAATGTACAAGCATAAATTATAATTAATATTATGCCCAGTCTTGCAACTTCAGCCATATTAATAGGAAAGCCAAGCACTGAAACGAACAATTCGTTTGTTAAATTAGACACAAAACTTGGCGACCAAATGCTAAGCACTGCAACAAAAATAGTTAAAATAACGGCAATAATAATCCTTGGAAGTTCTGATTTTAAATATTTTAATAATTTGCCAATTCCCGCTTTAAAATCTTTAGGCTTAGCGGGCATTACAGGACCGAACATACCCCCGCCATTATGATTTCCTTGTTCGGATTTATTTCTTTCTTCGCTCATAAGCCTAACTCCTCTGGTGATAATTGTGAAAGTGCAATTTCCTGATAAACTTTGCAATTTTTAATAAGTTCTTTATGTGACCCGTAACCGACCATTAAACCTTGTTCCAACACAATGATTTTATCTGCATCTAAGATTGTTCCAATGCGTTGAGCCACAATTATTTTAGTGGCGGTTTTTAATTTGGTTTTCAAATTTTTCCGAACTTCTTTGTCGGTTTTATAATCAAGCGCAGAAAAACTATCATCAAAAATGAAAATTTCAGGATCTGACGCAACTGCTCTTGCAATGGAAATTCTTTGTTTTTGTCCGCCGGAAACATTTTTCCCGCCTTGTGCTATTGCTGAATCAAACCCTTTTTCCATCTCTTCAATAAAATCATAGGCTTTTGCAACTTTTGATGCCTCTTCAATCTTTTCGGCGGGCATATCGTTGTCGCTGTATCCAATATTGCTGTTAACTGTTCCTGTAAATAAAACACCTTTTTGCGGAACATAACCTAGTATATTTCTTAAAGTTTTTTGTTTAACATTTTTTATATTAACACCATCAACCAAAACCTCGCCTTCGCTGGCGTCATAAAATCTTGGAATTAAATTCAGTATTGTTGATTTACCACTGCCGGTTGATCCGATTATTGCAACTGTTTCCCCTTGTTTAACTGTAAAGTTAATGTCTTTAAGCACATAATCTTCCGCTCCGGGATATTTAAAACTAACATTTTTAAACTCAACTTCGCCTTTGCTGATAAAGGTATCTTCACTTGCCGTGTCTATAATGCTAATTTTAGAGCCCAAAACTTCGTTTATTCTCTTGGCAGACACTGACGCCCTAGGAACAATAATGAGAAGCATCATAAGCATCATAAATGCCATTAAAACTTGCATTGCAAGTGAAGAAAACGCAAGCATTGTACCAATGTTGATTGAACCAGTGTTGATAAGCGACGCCCCTAACCAATATATTGTTAAAACCAAACCATTCATAATAATCAACATTGCTGGTTGCAAACTGCCCAAAATTCTGTTAGTAAAAATATTTAATTTTGTTATGTCAGTGTTCACTTTATCAAATTTTTTTTGTTCATAACTATCAGCGTTATATGCTTTCACAATTTTTAAGCCGGTTAAATTTTCTCTTGTTACGCCATTAAGTTTATCTGTCATTTTTTGCAAGGACTTAAATTTCGGTACAACAATGAAATAAAGTATAGCGAGAAAAACAACCAAAAGTGAAACCCAGAGTGCTGTTGCAATGGTAAGTTCGCCACTTCCGTTGTTGATTTTTATAATTGCCCAAACCGCCATAATCGGAGCACTTATTGCGAGGCGCAAAATCATAATAAAAGCCAGTTGGACTTGTTGAATATCGTTTGTTGACCTTGTTATTAAACTTGCAGTTGAGAATTTGTTTGTTTCTTCCATCGAAAAAGATTGTACTTTTTCAAATACGTTTCTTCTTAGCCTTTGCGAAAGCTTTGAGCCCACATGAGATGCAATATAATATACAACTATTGTGCAAGCCATACTGCCAAGCGCATATAAAAGCATAACAAGCCCAATGCTTAAGATTGACTGTGCAGTTGCACCTGCGCTTATCATTTCATTTACAATTTCAGCGGTATAACCGGGAATTGTAACATCAAAATATACTTCTGCCACAACAAATGCAACCAAAATCACAAGAAATATCCAGTCAAATTTATCAAGGCGTTTAAAAAGTTTTAGCATTAAAAATAAACTCCAATTTTAAGATTTCTTTAAAAATTTTTTTATTATGTAATCTAACGAGGAAGTGTGAGCGGTAGAGAAAAATTGCGAAGCAAATCAAATTTTGATTTATTAAAATTAACTACCGATTGTTTATATTCTAGAAAGCCGAAGGTAGCAAAAATGCTTGTATTTATATTACCGAGGCTTTGGCAAATAAAATTTTATTATTCGCAATTATCCGTTAAGATAATTTAAATTTTATTTAATTAAAATAAAAAAGCACATAGTTTATATTAGTTCTTTTAATATTCTATGCCAATGAACTACAAGTTTACACAAAAAATTAGCAAAGTAATAAATATTATAGTATAAAATTTATTTTGTCAAGGATAATATTGCTTTGCAGTATTTTAATGGTGATAATAATTTATTCAAGATATTATTAAAAAATTGCAACATAAAGTTATTATTTATTATTTGATTATAAAAACAAAATGCTTATGTAATTACCTTTACATAAGCATTTTATGAATTTTTTCTTTTTCTAACCTGCTAAATAAACTTGAACTGCATCTAAAATTGCAGACCAGTCATAATCGCTTATGCCGGTGCCAATATTTGGTTCATTATTAATTGCATAGTCAATCGCGTCGCAAATTGGGTCAGTACTTTCGCTATCAATTAAGAAATTGGTTATTGCTACATATGCTGAAGAGAAAACACCACTTGTGGTATATTCATTTTGTAGGGCAACCAAGAAATTGACAAGGTTGGTTTTTTGATTTGCAAAATCATCTGCAATAGTAGCAAATTCTATATCTCCAAGTTGAGATAGGTTTGTTATTACGCTTATAATATTTACTTTATCAGAGATAATGTTTAAATCAGTTGTTGCAACTTCTCCGGTGTAAGTGTCATTGACAAGCAACATTATATTTGAATTAACTGCATTGATTATATCAACAGATGTTGTTTTTAATAAATCAGAACTAAGCATAGCTTCCAAAAGATTGTTTAAGTTTTGAACTGAAAGACCTGTTAAAGCGCTTTCTAAATCTCCGCCATTAATTAAAGTATCCCATAAAGTTGTATTCTCAACAACATCAACAATAATTGCATTTGCGAGTGTTATTACATCAACAAGTTTTGCAGTTTCATTAACCCAATAACCTTCTACATAATTTTCGCTATAAGCATTGTTAATATAAATAAGATCTAAATTAAAATATTTGGTTAATAAAGAATCATATATCGAAATCGGATTAGTTCCATCTTCATAGGTTAAAAAGTCTGTCATTGCAAAAATATCCAGCACTGTTCCAATATTATCAGCCGAATTATTAATGATTTCAAGAAGTAATGTTCCGAATTCTTCTGGATTTCCAAAATCCACCGAACTAAATTCAGAGAAATCAACATTTTTTAATATTTCGAATAAATTTTCTGCAATGGCTTTCAACTCTGTTTCGAACTCAGTCCAGCCGTCCCAATCAACTGTTTTTTCTGCTTGCCATAAAGTCCTATTTATTTCAGCAAATTCAACAAGAAAATTATTATTCAATAATTCAACAAAGGCAATTCTGAAAGATTCAGAGTCCATTAAGTATCCGATTATTTTATCCATTCTTGAATCGGTTTCATCAGTATCGCAAGTTTCAAAAAATGTTAAAATCGCAGTATAATCAAATGATGGATCGCTAAATGAATCGTTTATAATTGCATCTATAATCCCACTGCGTCCTATAAGAGCGAAGACATCATAATAATTTGTTATTTCGTCCCCAAGTTCATAAACATAATTCATATCAATATCGAAATTATTATAAATGTTGGTAAGAATTGTTTGCAGTGTTGCATCTTCAATTGTTATTTCATCAAATAATAAATCAAAAACATCGAATTTCACAGATTGCACCAATGTTGAGTTAAATAATGATGTTAAAATATCGCCAAACGATGTATAATCTAATTCTGCAAATGTTAAGTCGGGTTGAACTTGGTATATTAACGGATTTAAAAATAAGTATAAATTAGTTAAAATCTCAAGTTCGTTAATCCAATCTATATCCGCAAGAGAAGAAAAGTTGACATACTGAGCATATTCGCTGTTATCAAGTTCGCCTAATATTTGTTCATAAATATTATTTCCGCCAACTGTATCTATAAGAATTGTAAAGTCCTGAATTATATTCAACAAAGTTCCCGCTTTTGTTAATATTGATTCATAATCATAATCTTCTATTTGTGTGGTTTCGTCGTATACTTTAACAATATTATAAATGTCAAGGGAATTTGTTATAAGTCCTAAAATATCTGTTTTGAAATTTGTCCAACTTATTGAAGCAACTGATACTCTGTCTAATGTAACTTCTGTTTCAGTTAATTCAGACAACTGATTTTCGGCTTCTTCAAGTGCTAGATTAAAACCTTGAACCAACAAACTTTTTAATGTTGCAGAATTGAAGAGATTATCTAAAATGTCAGAAATTACTTCATAATCATTTTCAGATAATAGTGCAATTATGGCATTTTCATCTACATTTTCGCTAGCAATCAAACCAACAAGCCCACTTTCAAAACAAACTCTAGCAATGCCTATGGCTGCGAGTACATCTTGCCGTAAGTCATCTGGATTACTGCCATCAACAGAAGCCTCTAAGGTTTCAAGCATACTCATAATTTCTTCGCCAAACTCGTTTCCTTCAAATTCGCCATCTTCGATTGCTTGCCCAAGATAAAAATTTATTACATCAATGCCAACAGACCTAAACACTCCGGAATCAAACAAGGCATTCACAACTCTGTCAACTCTATCAAAATCAATTTCTTGGAAATTTACGGTATCATAATCTAGATTTGTGAAATATAACACATCGTCACAAATTTCAGCCACAACATTCACTTCGTTTCGTAAAACAATTCTTTCATTAGCAACTTGAACTGAAGTAAAAGCATCAAAAACTGCCAAATCCACATTCCCAACGCCAAAAAGTTGAACTGTAAAACTGCTAGAATAAGCATCAAAATAACCTAAAACTTCTGCTGGGACATTATCTCTAATAAATTGAGATAACTGAGTGTATTCTTGTTCGCCTTCTGCATATACAATCGTTTCGGCTTGTGCCTGAACTGTCTGATTGCATAATGTGTTAAAAGTTGAAACAATTCCGCTAAGCGGTATTAAAGTTAAAAACAGCAAAACAAGACCTTGTGCGGCACCTATTAAGCCACCAAGAAGCCTATGTTTTCTTTCTTTTATTTCATCTAAGACAACTGGTTGCCCTTCTTTCACTGTGTAAACTGTGTCACCAAATTTGCTAATTGGTTTTTTACTTTTTTTAATTACAATCTTCGCTGTAATCATATAAGCAATCCAGCCAATAAATCCAACCACATACACAAGAAGTACAAAGGCAACAACATTTATAAACATTGCTGGAACTTGCAAAATAAACTGTTGTAGAGCCGTGCTAGATTCATAAAGTTCAGCAATTTGTGGTTGAGAGGTTATCATATTAATTATGTAATCTTTAACAGTAGTGCTTGTGCTTCCGTCCATAAAACTAATGTTTAATAGAGCATTTGTTACTACACCACACAATAACGCTGCCACTATGACAGAGCCTGCAAAAAATGCGAGCCTTAGTGCACTTTTTTTAATGCCTCTGCCCAATCCCCAAAAAAATCCAACCAATAAAAATAATGCGAGCAAAATATTTAAAGCCAAAGTAATGTAAACCGTTTCCATAAAGACGCCTCCAATTTAATATATTATTTTTTAAAATTTATTTCTTATGTAATAATTTTATAAATCATATAAAATTAATTTAAAAGAATATATAATATTTTAATTATAAATTATTTTTTTAGCAAACACAACTAAAATTTAATGAATTTTTTGTTTATTTTAGTATTTTGTATAATTTTATTATTAAAATTAATGTTTCAATGCAAAAGTTTAATCAGGCAAAGCAGTTGAAATGCCGTTAAATACATTTGTTGTTGTAATTGATTGAACTTCATATTGCAATGTTAAAGTTGTGGTTTGTGCGTAATAACTCATTAATATATGATATGAATCTTTTGAAATTTTATAGGTTGTATCATAAACTTGATAAACATAACAATCCACGCCGTTAACTTCTTCATCTGCTTGCTTTTCAGCATCATACAAAATTGAGTCAGGGGCTTTGCAATATAGATTTAAGCCCGACCAATAATTATCAAAATTTTGCGTAAACTGCGTTCCTGTGCTTAAATAATTCCATTGATCGTTATCATAATCATAAGAATAATGAATATAAGAACTTTCTTCTTTAATTACTAAATATTCTAAAACAGTTGTGCTTTGCGATTCAAAATTTTGCGTGTACCCTTGATATTTGTAGTAATATTGATTGTTGCTATAAATAAAAGTTTCTTCGCAAAAAACCTCGTCAGTGTTTATGCGAACAACAATTTTAAATTCGTCCGGGAAAATTGTTTGATAGGTTGTTCCGCTTCTTGTTCCACAACCGATTAACATTAAAGTTATTGGCAAAATCAATGCCATAAAACAAAATAATTTTAAAACTGATTTTTTCATAATCAAACTCCATTTATATAAATCTAGATATATTATATCATATAAAATTGTATAAATACTAATAATAAAAAAAGAGTTTAAATTAGAGTAAAATAAAAAAATAAGATTAATTTAAAATCAACCTTATTTTAGTATCATTAAGTTATATTTTTCCTTATAATTTCGAGTGCGGTTTTTTCAAGTCTTGAAACTTGTGCTTGCGATATCCCAACATCATTACTTACTTCCATTTGAGTTTTGCCCACGAAATATCTAAGTTTCAAAATCTCTTTTTCTCGGGGGTTTAGTTTTATCATTGCATCTTTTAAAGCAATAAATTCTAAAAAATTCTCATCTGTGTTTTCCGTATCAGATATTTGATCCATAATTCTTACATTATCCATTCCGTCGCTATAAACCGGTTCGTTTAAACTTACGATGTCGCTTATTGCATCAAGTGAAAATGCAATTTGTGAAACAGGGATATTTAATATTGCGGATATTTCTTCAACAGTTGGTTCACGATTTTCCCGTTTTGTGAACATATCCTTAACTTGCAATGATTTATAAGCAATATCCCTTAAACTTCTTGATACACGAATTGAATTGTTATCCCTTAAATATCGCCTGATTTCGCCGATAATCATAGGCACTGCATATGTGGAAAATTTAAGCCCCAAACTAATGTCAAAATTGTCAATTGATTTTAACAGCCCAACGCACCCGACTTGAAACATATCGTCAGACTTATCCAAATTCATTGCAAAACGCTGTACCACGCTTAACACAAGCCTTAAATTTGCGACAATAAATTCTTCTCTTGCAAGTTCGTCGCCAGCTTTAACTTTTTTCATAAGTTGTTCAAGTTCAGCCGATTTTAATTTCGGCAGTTTATTGGTGTCAACACCGCAAATTGAAACTCTGTTTGCCATAAAAACTCCTATCCACAAACTGATAAAGATAGGATTGACAATAAAAAAAAATATATTCAAATAATAATGCAATGTTGAAAAAATAATTAAAATCTTTTAATTAATATTTAAAACCAATATAATTTAATAATATTTTTCAAACTAAAAAATTGCCTAGTAAAAATGCAGATAGCAAAGCCCGTTAAAAGAAGTATATTTTTTCTTATGTATGAAAAATTAATAAGCCCTAGTTTTTTGCTGAATTTGCGGGTTGATTAAAGTGAGAACTATTCACCTTATAATCTGGATTTATTTGTAGAGAGGGCGAGTGCAAAGCCCACGCCGGCAGAATAAGACTGCCAAAGGCAGTCTTTAAAGCAAAACAAAATGTTTTGCTTTTGTTTTTTAAGCCTTTGGCTTAAAAAACATTCTGCCGGCGGGGTGTCTGATTTTACAGGCAAGATTGTTTCAATAAAACTATGATTTTTTTAATTCAACTTTGTTATAATAATCGTTATAATCATTGTTATTTATTATTAATAGTTCAATTAAAAATCTTTAATATATTATTCAAAATTAAAAATTTTCAAATAAAAAACAGCGGTTAAACATTTGCTGTTTTTTTCATTTTTTCATTGATTATTTCGGCAAAAGTATTATAATTCAAACTTGCCCCGCCAATTAGAAATCCGTTTATATTTTTTATTTTGGATAAAAGTTTTATATTTTTAACTGTTACGCTTCCTCCATATATCACAGGAAATTTCTCTGCAATATTCTTATTATATAAATCTTTTATTGTTTGTCTGATTATTTGAGATACTTCTTCAATCATTTTATTTGTGGCATTTTCACCAGTCCCGATTGCCCAAACCGGCTCATATGCAATTATCATATTATCCAGTTCGTTTTCATAAAGTCCGGCAAGAGCCTCTCTTAACTGCGTATAAATAACTTTTTTTGTGTTCCCCGAAGTTCTTTCTTCTTTGGTTTCGCCAATGCATAACACAACCTTTATGTTGTATTTCATTAATTGTTTAATTTTTTTGTTTATTTCGTAGTCTTTCTCTTTAAAATATTTTCGTCTTTCACTGTGTCCGACTATTGCAATATCTGTGCCACATTCTTTTAACATTTGTGCGTTAATTTCGCCTGTAAAAGCCCCCGCTTCTTCTTGATGAACATTTTGTGCTCCGGTTAATATGCTTAAACCGTTTAAAATATCCTTTGTTTGTTTCAATGCCGTAAACGGCACGAATAACCCAATGTGATTGCTATTTAAATCTATAAGATTTTTTAAAGACTTAACATATGCTTCAATTTCAGCAAAGGTTAAGTTCATTTTAAAGTTTGCAAAATATATATTATTCATTTTCCTCCTTATTGTCAATTACTTCAACTCCGGGCAGAATAGAACCTTCAAAAAGTTTTAAACTTGCGCCACCGCCGGTTGAAATATGATAAATTTTCTTATCAAGTTCCAAAAGTTTTAATGATGCAATGCTGTCACCCCCACCCACGATTGCTTTGGCTTTCTTATTGCGTGCAACTGCTCTTGCAACTTTTTCAGTCCCTTGAGAAAATTGTTCAAATTCAAAAACGCCCATCGGTCCATTCCATATAATTGTTCTTGCTTTTTTAAGATATCTAGTAAATATTGAAATTGTTTTCGGACCAATATCCATACCAATATAACCCTTTGGAAATTTTTTTGTTTTATATCTTTTAGCCTTAACATCTGATGAAAAAGCAGTCCCGCATTTATGGTCAACAGGTAACACGATTTTAACTTTTTTGCTTTCGGCTTCAATAAGCAATTCTTTCGCAAGTTCAACGTTCTCTTCATCAATAAGCGAATTTCCTATTTCATAACCCTTTGCTTTTAAAAATGTATAAGCCATACCTCCACCGATTAATATCACATCGGCTTTTTTTATTAAATTCAACACCATATAAATTTTATCAGAAACTTTTGCTCCGCCAAGCACAACAACAAACGGTCGCACTGGGTTTTCTAAAACACCTAAGATTGTATTAACTTCCTTGCCCATAAGAAATCCCACTGCGCTTGGAAGCAAGCGGGCAACGCCTGAAATTGATGCGTGGTTTCTGTGAGCCGTGCCAAAGGCATCATCAACATAGAAATCAGCAAGTTTAGCAAGTTTCTTCGCAAAAATAGGGTCATTTTTTTCTTCTTCAATATGAAATCTTAAATTTTCAAGCAATAATATTTCTCCGCTTTTTAATTCTTTTGCCAATTTTTCAACCTGCGGACCTACGCAATCAAAAGCAAATTTGATTTTTATTGTTGGAAAAATGCTTACAAGTTTTTTTATAAGAGGTTCAAGCGATAGGCTTGGCACAACTTTTCCATCTGGTCTGCCCAAATGAGAACAAATAATAAGTTTTGCTCCTTTTGAAAGCAAATATTTTATTGTAGGCACTTCTTTTTTTATTCTTGTATCATCAGTAATTTTTCCGTTTTCATCAAGTGGCACATTAAAGTCCACTCTTAATAAAACCCTTTTATTTTGTACTTCAATGTCTTCGATTGTTTTTTTCATAATTTTTCTCCCTTTCTTCTGCCAAATGCTTTGACAAAATTTAAATAATTAACCTTATATAAAATAATAGCAAAACCAAGTAATAAAATCAAAACAAATTTGTGATTTTCTAATTAATTTTATTTTTTTTATAAATTCAAAAAATTATTCCAAATTTAACAGAACAATAAAATTATTTGCGATAAAATCTTTATTAAATCTCTAACTAATTATTTAATATCAAATTTTTCCCCACTTGCTGTTTCTAATGGAGTCGTTTTCCTTATTAGTTTTCGTTTCTCTGCTTCTTCCATTGTCATTGATACGATATATCCTTTTTTGTTGATTATTGTTACGTATTCTGCTTCATTCTCCGATTGAGCATCTTGTTTTTGTTTTCCCGCCATTATTTTTCTCCTTGTTTCGTTGCGTTAATATATTGCAACAATTTATTAGGTCAACAAGCATTTAAAATTATATAACCGAACTGAAAAAATTAAAAAATCTCGTCAAGAAGCGTGAATGCTTGACTTGCTGACTCAATATTGCAAAGTTTCAACCTTAGTTTATTTGCGCTTGGCATTTCTTTAACATACCACAATAGATGCTTTCTCATATGCGTTACTATAAATCTTTCTGGATAAATTTGTTCCAGCAATTTGAAATGTTTTTTTATGACTTCCTTTTTGTCAACCTTAAAATTATCCTGCAAAAGTGAACCAAAAATCCAAGGTCGACCTAGTGCCCCTCGCCCAATCATAATTGCATCAACGCCGGTGCCCTTCATTTTTTTATAAGACTCTTTATCGAAAACATCTCCGTTTCCAATAACGGGAATTTTTAATTTTGCTTTGAGAGAAGCGATAATGTCATAATCCACGCTTCCGGAATAAAACTGCTGTCTTGTGCGGGCGTGAATGCAAATTGCACTAACACCCGCTTCTTCAAGCATTCTACCAAGTTCCAAACTCACATTTGAGTTATTATCAAAACCACAGCGCATTTTAACTGTTATCGGCTTTGAACTTGCTTTGACACAACACTCTGCAATTTGTTTTGCAAGTTTTAAATCTTTTAAAAGGCACGAACCTTCTCCGTTTTTAA
Organism: Clostridia bacterium; assembly: GCA_028694075.1. GTDB lineage: Bacteria > Bacillota > Clostridia > Christensenellales > UBA1242 > UBA5489. The sequence goes on along the minus strand of JAQUUD010000006.1, from coordinate 4,305 downwards.
TAATTTTTGGTGCTGGGCAACCCATATTAATATCAACGATGTCAAATTTTTGAATTTCAGGGCACTGGCACGCCTTTGCCATAATTTCAGGCTCACCGCCAAAAATTTGCACCGCAACGGGATTTTCGGTTGGCAGAGTAAAAAGCATTTTTTGATAAACATCTGAATTTTTTGAGTAAATTAAACCTTTGGCGCTTATCATTTCGGTATAAGAAAAACCCGCCCCGAACTCACGCGCTAAACTCCTGAATGCAAAATCAGTGACTCCCGCCATTGGTGCTAGAAATAAATTTGATTTAAAATTTAAATTTGCAATTTTCATTTCTTAAATATTAACTTAAAACACTAGCAAAATACAACTCTTTTCAAAAATATTTGTACTTTTTTAGTTGCATCAAGTTTTATTTTGGTTTTTATTGTAATTAAAAAATTGACAGTTGTAAGTCGCAAGTGTATAATGTGACTATGGAACATAGTGTTAAATCGGAATTAATTAAGCGAGAAAAAAAATATTCCGAACAAATATATAAAAAAATAGAAGAGTTTAACTCAAACGGTAAAAAAACAATCGCATATTTCTGCGATAGTTTTTATCCGTCTATGGACGGAGTTATCTCGGTTTTGCATAATATTGCTTGTCAAATGAGCAAGTGTTTTAATGTGGTTGTTTGTGTGCCAAAGTATAAAGGTGAAACAACCATTAAAAGTGAATATTTAGTTATAGGCGCAAAATCTTTGTATCTTTCAAAACTTAAAGTTGGATATTCTCCTTATCCCGAACAAGATAGGAAATTTACTTCTTACTTGAAAAAACTCAAAATTGATATTATTCATTTTCATAGCCCTTTTGCAATGGGCAAATTTGCTGCAAAACTGGGTAAATCACGAAAAATTCCGGTTTTTGCCACTTTTCATAGTCAATATGAAATTGATTTTAAAATGATTACAAAAAGTGCAGTTTTAACTAAATTTTTGCTTTTAAATGTAGTAAAGATTTTCAATATGGTTGATGCAGTTTTCACAATGTATGAGTTTAGCAAAAAAATTGCGGAAAAATATGGAATAAAAGTTCCAATATATTTGATTCCGAACGGAACGAATATGAGAAAACTTGATGACCTTGAAGCAATAAAAGAAATTGAAAGAAAATATAACCTTAAACAAAGCGTTCCGATGTTAGTTAGTGTTGGCAGGCTTGTAAGGGTGAAAAATTTGGAATTAATGATTGAGGCACTTGGGATTTTGAAAGAAAGGGATTTTAATTTTATTGCGATTATTGTGGGGACAGGCTCGCTTTTAAAATCTTTAAAACAAAAAGCCGAAAAACTGGGTGTGGGGCAAAATATTATTTTCACCGGTTATGTTGCAAAACTAAATGATCTTTTGGCATTGTATGCAAGAGCAGATTTGTTTTTGCTTCCGTCAATGTATGAAACGTGTTCGCTTTCAAGAATTGAGGCGTCTGTTCAAGGCACTGCCTTGCTGGCAATTAATCAAACAGTTTCCGCTTCTATAATTAAAGATGGCGAAAACGGATTTATTTGTGAAAATAATGCTGAATCCTTTGCTGATAAAATTATTGAAATTTTTTCAGATAGAAACAAACTTAAAAAAGTATCTGAAAAGGCGCAAAAAGAATTTAGTGTGTTCTGGGAAGATGTTGCATTAACTTATAAATCATATTATTTGGAAAATATGAAAAAATAAACTGAAGTTGATATTAAACGCGGGCGAAAGCCGGGCTTGAAAAGCCCGGAGCAAGTGCTTTAAAAAAGCACTTGCAAAATTTTAGCGAAGCTAAAATTTACTTTCGCCCGCCTTTTTAATTTAACCAAGACAAATCATCAAAAATTCTTATTAAACTTAAAATCAACCAACTTATAATTCAATTAAAATCAGCATAAACAAAACATTGTAATTTTCAAAACAAAATTAGACAAACTTGGTTTCTCTTAGATTTCAAAATTACATTTGAATAAATTATCTGCAATAAAAGCATACTAAAAGCGGAGTTAATTAAGGTATGTTTTTATCTTGTCAGGAAAATATTGAATATTTTAGAAAACGGCTTAATGACAACATTGATGTTTTAAGCAAGGTTTTAAACAAAGGCAATAAAAGTATTGCAATTATATACATAAAAAGTATTATTAATGATCAGCTTTTAACTGATATGATTTTGTTGCCATTAACGAAAAATATCAATGAAATTTCTGTGGATTATATTAAAAAAAATATTATCACGACTGCCAGTATTGAAAAAATAGAAAATTCCGAAACTGCCGATGATGAAATCATTGCGGGTATGCTTGCAGGAAAAGTGGCACTTTTTGTTGATGGTGAAGACAGTTGCATTTTAATCGATATAGAAGAAGTTCCAATAAGAATGCCAACTGAACCACCCACATCAGCAGTCTTGTATGGACCAAGAGTTGGCTTTACAGAGAATGCAAAGAAAAACATTTCAATGCTGAGAAAGCGATTGCCAACAGATAAACTCGTTTTGAAGGAATTTGAAATTGGAAAATACACAAAGACGATGGTTGTGTTATGTTATTTAAAAGATATAATAAAACCAGAAATTGTTAAAGACATTTCCAAAAAACTTCAAAATATCAATATTGATGGCGTGATAGATACGCATTATATTTTATCTTTTTTACAAAAAGGTCAGACAAGTTTTTTTAAGCAGGCAGGAATTGCTGAAAAGCCCGATATAGTAAGCGCAAAGATGCTTGAAGGCAGAGCTGCAATAATTGTTGAAGGCTCGCCCGTTGTTTTAACAATCCCATTTATGATTTTTGAAGATATACAAAATTCTAATGATTACTATACTAACCCTATTTACACTAGTTTTATTAGGATTATCAGGATAATGGGTATTCTTGCGGCAGTAATTTCCCCCGGGCTTTATTTGTCTTTCAGACTTTTTCATCATAATATTTTACCACTCAGGTTTTTAATTACAATAAGCAACTCAACCGAAGGTTTGCCATTCACTCCATTTATTGAACTGATTTTTATATTAATACTTTTTCAAATACTTTATGAAGTCAGTTTGAGGCTTCCTAGATATTTAGGTTTAGCAACTTCAATTGTGGGGGCTTTAATTTTAGGTCAGACTGGAGTGAATGCGGGCTTAATTTCCCCGCCCGGAGTTATTATAATTGCGATGAGCATCATTACGATTTATATAGTGCCTGATGAAACAGCGCAACTTACCATTTTAAGAGCAATTTTTTTAATTATTGGTGGGACAATTGGAATTTTGGGAATTATTGGCGGAATGATTTATATCATAAATGAACTGGCAACAATGCAAAATTACGGCACGCCTTATTTAACGCCGTATGCACCACGCACCGTTAAGGATTTAAAAGATGGCGTTTTTATGCAACCAATTTATAAAATGACAACGAGGCCAAAAAGTTTAATTGATAAGAACGAGGTAAGAATTAAAGATGAATGAAATGATTAGCACGCGACAAACAGCATTTTTTTGTTCAATTATGCTGTTTGCTTCAAAACTAATAATATTGCCATCGTTATTATTTAAAGCAAATGGTTACGGTGCTATTTTATGCCTTGGTTTTATTTTTTTGACTGAATTATTAATTTTATATTTTTTTATTAAATTGAAAGAAAAGTATAATAATAATTCACTAAAAGAAATACTATCAATGTATATAAATAAGTTTTTTATTAAAGTTGTTTTTATAATATTATTTATTTTCTTTATAATAAAATTAGATTATGTATTACAGGAAAATTTTCATTATTTGAAGTTGGCATTATATGATAAGGCAACTATTCTTGTATATTTAATTTGTATAATTCCAGTAATTAATGCTTTGGTATATAAAGGGCTTAAAGCATTTGGAAGAAGTTTAGAAGTTTTTTATTATGTCATTATTTCTGGAATTGTAATATGCTCAGCTATTTGGATTTCTTCTCTTGCAAATTTCGGCTTTAATATTTATGAAAACAATGGTTTAATCGGGTTTTTTAATGGCGTTTATAATTATTCTTTTTGGTTTTGTGATTTTATATTTTTGTTTATAATAATTGATAAAATAAAAATTGAAAATAATTATGGGAGAAAGTTGATGAGATATTCAATTTTTTCTGCAAGTGTTTGCTTTTTTATATTTTTTTCGTTTTATTATGTTTATCAAAGCGTTTCATTTTTTCAATCAAGTGCCTTATATGATTTAATACAATTTGCTTCGAGAATAGGATATGTTGGAAAATTAGATATTCTTGCACTTTATCCGATTATGTTCATTATGTTTTTTCAGTGTGCAA
>JAQUUD010000063.1 GCA_028694075.1 Clostridia bacterium | reverse complement strand
ACCCTTGATTTAAAAATTTTTTTTGATTTTATTTCAAAATATAAGTTCGGCATACCTTTCAAAGAAATCACTTATTCCCATTTGGAAAAAATAACTGCATCGGATATCATTTCGTTTTTAAGTTATTTGTCTTACTACACTTATAACGGTAAGAATTTCAAAAACAATGAAAATGGAAAGGCAAGAAAACTTGCCAGTATTCGAAGTTTATTTAAATTCTTATATAATAATGACCGTATTAAATTTGATGTTGCAAGTAAGATTGCAACTCCAAAAATTCATTTAAAGAACATTGTAAGGCTGGAAAACGACGAAGTTGTAAAAATGATTAATCAGGTTGAAACTGCAAATGATTTGTCAAAGCGTCAGCAAATTTATAATAAAAACACGCGTGAGCGTGACGTTGCAATTATAAGCTTATTTTTGGCAACCGGCATTCGTGTGAGTGAACTTGTGGGCATAAATTTGGAAGATATAGATTTTGAAACTAATTCTTTTAAAATAACTCGCAAAGGCGGAAACCAATCAATTTTATATTTTTCTGATGAAGTTAAAACTGCCCTGTCGGACTGGATTGAAATGAGAGCAAAAAAGAAATCTTTGGAGAACTTAACCGCGCTTTTTATTTCTCTTCAAAATCGGAGAATTTCCGTGAGAGCAGTTGAAAATTTGGTAAAAAAATATTCGAAACCAATTTCACCCCTTAAAAATATTAGTCCGCATAAATTAAGGAGTACTTACGGTACAAATTTATATAGGGCAACAAAAGATATTTATATCGTTGCTGATGTTTTAGGTCATAAAGATGTTAACACCACAAAAAAACATTATGCAGCAATAAGTGAAGATATAAGGAAAACTGTTGCAAATAAAGTTAATTTAAGAAATTCAAATTAGAATTGAAACTAAGATATCAAAAAGTGTAATTTAAAACTATTTTGTGCTTGTTTTTACTAATTTGGTTTAAATACAATGCATTAAAATTTTTTGTTAACAATAAGCGAAGTTGGATTAAATTCGCCGGCGGAAATCAATCGCCGTTAACGGCGATTTTCGGCAGGCATTTTGCCTGCCGAGTTTTTGCCTTTGGCAAAAACATTTCCGCCGGCTTCATTTATCCAAAGGGCAAATCTAATACACCCTATTTTTAAATTAATTACTCAACAGTATAAATAATTTTAAAAAAATTTTTAAAAGTTAAAACAAATGTTTTACAAACAAATTTATTTGTGGTATATTAATATATAAAAGTAAGTTTTTCGAGGTTAAAATGAAGAAAATTGAAGCAAACCTTAATAAATTATTAGAATACATAAAAAATAATTTTTTATCAAAAGGTTACGCACCAAATGTCAGAGAAATGTGTAATTATTTAGGCGTAACTTCAACCAGCACTGTTGTGTATTATTTAAAAAAACTTGAAGAAAAAGGATTGATTAAACGAGATTATAACAAAAATCGAGCAATTGAATATCTTGGGAACGAAGCCCAAATGATAAGAAATCAATATAGTATGGTCAAACTTCCATTTGTTGGACGGATTGCCGGCGGAGCGCCTTTACTCGCGGAAGAAAATTTAATTGATTTATACTCAGTTTCTCAAAATCTTTTCGGCACTAATCAAGATTTATTTATGCTTGAAGTTGTCGGGGATAGTATGACCGATGTTGGCATAAACAACGGCGATACGATTGTTGCTAAAGTTCAAAATCAAGCTGAAAATGGTGAAATTGTTGTTGCAAGAACACATTTAGGAACAACTGTAAAAAAATTTTATAAAGAAAATAATTGCATTAGATTGCAACCGCAAAATTCTTCTCATTTGCCTATGTTTTTGGACAATGTTGAAATCTTAGGCAAAGTTATTGCATTAATCAAACGCTTTTAATATTTTATGTATTTTCTCAATTTTATTACTATTTAATTTTATTATAATTGTTAGTTTATTTTCTCATTTGATAAATCAAAATGTCGGCGAAAAATTGTTTTTGCAAAGCAAAAACAAGGGCAGTCACTTTAAAAAAGTGACTGCCCTGCAATCGCCAAAAGGCGATTGCTTTTTCGCCGACATATTTAATTAATAAAATCTGAGAGTAACTAAAAAACAATTTTGAAAATCAATTTTTTACAACTCACACATAACTTAATATACTCTTTCAATACGCTTGTGTAAAATTTTACAAACAAACAAGAAGTATTCTATCCAAATAAATTCACCAATTATTTAGTTACTAAATCAAATTTTCATTTTGAATTATAATTCCAACGGCTTTTTCTTTATCAAGTGCATCAAGCCAAATAATGTTTTCCATACTATTAAGCCAAGTATATTGCCGTTTTGCATAGTTTCTGCTATGTTGTTTTATTTTTTCAACTGCATATTCATAAGTTATTTTTCCATCAAGATACTCTAAAAACTCCCTATATCCTATGCTTTTGCCTGCTTGCATCTCCAAATTCAAACCTTTATTTTTCAGATCTTTAACTTCATCAAACAAACCGTTTCCAATCATTAAATCAACCCTTTTATTAATTAATTCATATAACTTTTCTCTGGGCAAATTTAACGCATATAATTTATAATCATATCTTGGCTTTTCATTCAAATATTTGGCATTTTCACTTTCATTATCTTGCAAAGTTGAACATTCAAGAGCGCGCAAAATACGATATTTATCATTTGAACTTATTTTTTTTGCTTTTGCCGGATTTTGTTTTTTTAACATTTCATATAATACATTTAATCCGGAAATTTCTGCAATCGTATTTAGTTTTTCTCTTAGATTATTATCTCTTTTTATATTATCAAAATGATAATTTTCAATAAGTGCTTTAACATATAAATTCGTTCCGCCCACAATAATTGGAACTTTGTTTTTTGACAAAATCTTTTCAATAACTTTATTGCAATCGCTTACAAATTCCCAAACATTGTAACTTTCATTAAAATGCTTAATGTTAATCAAATGATGTGGGATTTTTTGCATCTCATTTTTTTTGATTTTAGCAGTGCCAATATTCAATTCCTTATAAACTTGCATTGAGTCAGCAGAAATAATTTCTCCGTTTAATTTGCTGGCACATTGAATGGCAATTTCACTTTTTCCAACCGCAGTTGCACCCAAAATTATTATAATTTTTTCCATATATTCCTTATTTCTTATTTAAAATATCTTACTTTAAAAAAAATTATTTTTCAAATCAACCGTTTAAACCATTTTTCAAGTTGTTTTTTTGGTATTTCAATAATAATCGGGCGTCCGTGTGGACATAAAAGAACAGAACTGTTTTCTAAATCTTTTACAAAAGAAACAATCTCTGATAAGGGCAAAATGTCGCCTGCTTTAACTGCCGATTTGCAGGCTTTCTGTGCAATAAAATTTTTTAATATGTCAGTTGATTTTTTATTGAATGACGTTATGTTTGATTTTATATCGTCAATAAATTCTTTCAAATTAAGGTCATAAAGTAGCATTGGAATTTTTGTTAATTTTAAATTATTATGTCCGAAAGGTTCTATATAAAAACCAAGATTTTCTAATTTTTCCAAGTTTTCAATAAAAAATTGATATTCAAACGTATTGCAGTTGAAAGTGTAAGCAACTAATAATTCTTGAATGTTCAGATCATTATTTTCAATTTCAGAAACAAATTTATCAAAAATTCTTCTTTCGTGCCCTGCGTGCTGGTCAATAATATAAAATTTGTCGCCTTTTTCAGTTATGATATATGTATTAAATAATGTGCCTACAATTTTAACCGGCACATCGGCAGTTTGCTCCATTACTGACTGAGATTGTAAAGATGAAATTTGATTATTATCCTGAACTTGTATTAATTTTGTAAATGAATTTTTCTGATTCGATTCATCTTTAAATTTTTTTAAAAATATTTTTGAGATATTACTTTCATCAGATTTCAAATCTAGTCCAGTGTTGGATTTTAATTCAGGATTAAAATGTTTTAATTTTAATATATCTGAAAAATCTTTATTCTCATTATCAGAAAAATTAGACTTTGAACTTTCGCCAAAATTTTTGAAATTTTCGTGTGTTTTATTTTTAAATTGATATACTTTTTTTTGATTTGCTGGATTGTTGTCTTCTCTGCAATCAGCATCAGATTTACCAGCAATATCCTCAATGTTATTTAAATTATCAAGTTTTTTATCATCTTTTAGAAACTTAAAAATTTTCGGTGAATTCGACAATTTATTTTCGCCGTTCTCATCATTATCTTGAATTGATTTAATATGATTTGCATTTTGAAGTGCCTCTAAAACACTCCCCGCAAAAAAACTATAAATCAAACTTGTGTTTTCAAATTTTACTTCCTGCTTGCTTGGGTGCACATTGACATCAACGTTGTCATAAGGCATTATCAAATTTAGCACAAAAAACGGAAAGCGGTTTTTCATTAAATAATTTTCATAAGCGGAAGCCACAGCATTATTTACCATAAAATTCTGAACAATTCGGTTGTTAATCATAAGAGTTTGATATGTTCTGTTTGGCTTCGAAATTTCCGGCTTTCCAATGTAACCAACAAGTCTAAATTTTCCCCTTTGAACATTAATTAGAATTAAATTATCAGCGACTTCTTTACCATATATTGTATATATATTGTCGAACATACCACTGCCCATTGTGTTATAAATAATTTTTCCGTCAACAACATATTTAATTGCAATATTTGAATTTGAGAGCAAAAATCTCTCAACAAGATTAGTTATATCTGTTTCTTCAGTTTTGTTTTTCCTTAAAAATTTACGCCTTGCCGGTGTGTTAAAGAAAATATTTTTTACAATAATTTTAGTCCCTTTGTTCCCTGATATTTCTTCAATCAGACCTTCTTCTCCGCCCTCAATAATGATTTTGGTTGCAGTGCTTTCATTCAAAGTTTTGGTTGTCATTTCAATTTGACTAACCGAAGAAATGCTTGCTAAGGCTTCTCCCCTAAACCCAAGTGTTGCAATATTTCCCAAATCTTCAACATTTTTTATTTTGCTGGTTGAATGCGACAAAAACGCAGTTTTAACATCTTCTTTTTCAATTCCGTGTCCATTGTCAGTTATTGTGATGCTCTTTGTTCCGCCTTCTTCAATTTCAATTATGATTTTGTCTGCTCCTGCATCAACACTATTTTCAAATAATTCTTTAACAACTGATGACGGACGTTCTACAACCTCACCCGCAGATATTCGATTTGCAATAATTTTATCCAAAACTTTTATTTTCGACATTTCTTTTCCTTTTGTAAATTGAATTTCATTTTTTGTTTTCAAAATTTTTTTATAATTAATACTTAATTTATAAACTTAAAATTTTATTCATTTCATATTTCTTAAAACTCAAGTGCTAATTTTTTAAATAAAACCAACAGTTATCAACCATTCAATTTTTTTAGAATACAATCTTAACCTTTAGTTTAATACAATTTTTTGTGTCACGCAACTATTATTTTTTTATTTTGCTTTTTTAATCAAATCGGCTAAAATGTCAAACGCATCTAATGGAGTTATCCTTTCAATTTTTAAATCTTTTATATATTCAATTATATTCAAATTGTTTTTTATTTTAGATTGCAGTTCTTCACTTTGTTCAATTTGTTTTTTGCCAAATTTTATATTAAAATCATATTGCTCAATGTCGTGGCTTATTTCCTTTGCCCGAGAAATAATATTTTCTGGAAGTCCAGCAAGAGCCGCCACTTCAATTCCAAAACTGCGATTTGCTCCGCCTCTGACAATTTTTCTTAAAAAAACAATTGAATTGTTAATTTCTTTAACATTGATTTTATAATTTTTAACGCCCTCTAAAAGTCCTTCAAGTTCAGTCAATTCGTGATAATGAGTTGCAAATAAAGTTTTGGCTTTCATATTACTGCACAAATATTCAACCATTGACCATGCAATACTAAGCCCATCAAAGGTTGATGTTCCACGCCCAATTTCATCTAAAATAA
>JAQUUD010000005.1 GCA_028694075.1 Clostridia bacterium | reverse complement strand
GCCTTTGCTTCAACTTTGGAAGAATTGCAATTTGCTGACCTGATTTTGCATATTATTGACATTTCAATTTCAAATTATAAAAAACAAAAAGATATTGTTGATAAAACCATAAATAAAGTTGGTGCCGGCAATATTCCGCAAATTATTGTTTATAATAAAAGCGACGCGTTGGAAGCCAAACAAATTTTTGAAGATAATTTGAAACCAAATGAAGTGTTGATTTCTGCAAAGAAAAATCAAAATATTAACACATTGAAGGAAAAAATAATCGAATATTTTGAAAACAATTAATTAAAATTAATTAAAATATAATTAAATTAATTAAAATATAATTAAATTGATTGATTTACAGTTAATTGCAATTAAATTTAATTTTATAAAGATTTATTTTAAATAATTAATAATTTTTTCAGATTTAGAGATGAATTTTTCAAAATGTTAGGATTCAAAAAAATATTAACACAGGAAAATTTAAATGAATAATATATACTTTTTTTTACTTTTTACAATAATCATGTTTGTAGGTTTTATTTTTGCCAAGAAATTTTTTGGTAAAAATGCGCTTTTTGTTATCGGTATCGGCTCTGTTATTGGTGCTAATATATATAACGCAAATGCAATTCCGATTCAGCTGGGTGGCTTAATTTTGGGAATTGACTCGGTGGTTTACACCTTGTTTGTTTTTAGTGCAATTATAATGCATCTATATTATGGCAAATATTCAATGCGGGAAGTTTTATATAGTGCGGTTGGCTCAATTTTTTTGACTTCGCTTTTATCTTTTACTGGAAACGCATTTCAAGTTGGTGTTACCGACGCGGTTATATATAATTCTCTTTCTTATTTTTTTTCAATTTTGGGAACAGTTGTTGCCATTGAAATTATGATATATATTTTTGATAAATTAAAAAAGAAAAATATTAATATTTATTTAAACATTGCAATCGGGCTTATTATTGCCAGCCTTGTTAACTCTGCAATTTATTATGGCTTAGCATTTCTTGCGTTCGGAGGACTAGGAGATGTGTTTGTTCAAACATTGGCAGGTTCTTATGTAGGCAAGGGGATTAGTTTATTGTTTTGCTTGGGGGCTTATTATTTTGGCACACTTTTGGATAAGAGAAAAAAAGTTAAAGAAATTAAAAATTAAATTTTTACTTTTAAGGTTTTATCAATCTATGTAATTAAATACGTTTTATAATTATAAAATTCAGTTCTTTTAGTTCAAGATTTTTAAGTTTAGATTTTTTTAATTCGGAAATAAATAAATAAATAAAAAAATATAAAAATAGAAAAATAAATAAATAAAAAATTATATAAAAAATTTAATTATAATTTTTTCACCATTTTTCTAACAATAAATTATATTTTTCGATTAGTTTATTTATTAATTTTTGATAATGAATTTTGCTAATAAGTTTTATTCATTCATTAATTTAATTGTTTAAACAAAATTTTTATATTTAATCAATGTTGCTTAAAAGAAAATATATAAACTGTTGACAAAATATTTAAAATCTGATAGTATGATTATGCAATAGATTATTTCTTTGCTGAAAAGTTTTCTTTAACTTTTTAAAAATCATAACGGCAAGTGAATTAATTTCACTGAAAATGTTTGTGTGGTTTTAAAATTTAAGTTAACTTTTTATGAATTGTTTATTTCGAATCAATTCATTTTTTTTATTCTAGGAACCGAAGAAGCAAAATGCTTGCATTTTATTTCTGAGGCTCTGACGAATTCAAACGAGGAAGTGCGAGAGTTAGCGAGCAAATTGCAACGCAATTCAAATTTTGATTTATTCAAAATTTACTTCCGAAGTTTATCTCAGGGTAATTTTCATTAGCAATGCTTTTAATGTAGATAAAAAATTATCCGATAAATTAAAATTTTCTAAAAGGAGGAAAATATGCCGACAGTTAATCAATTAGTCAGAAAAGGTCGAAAGACATTTAAAAGAAAAAGTAAATCACCGCTTCTTGAAAACAATCCGCAAAAAAGAGGTGTTTGCTTGTCTGTTAAAACAACTTCGCCTAAAAAGCCTAACTCAGCACTTCGTAAGATTGCTCGTGTTAGACTTTCAAATGGCTCTGAAGCAACTTGCTATATACCGGGAATTGGTCATAACTTGCAAGAACATAGCGTTGTGCTTGTAAGAGGCGGAAGAGTAAAAGATTTGCCCGGTGTGAGATATCACATCATTCGTGGCGCATTAGATGCATCTGGCGTTGCCAAGAGAAATCAAAGCAGATCAAAATACGGTGCAAAAAAACCCAAATAATTTTTAAAACATAAACTAATATTAATTTTTTTATTTTATTTGATATATAAATTATTGTTACTCCCAAATATAAATAATTTTGGGAAAGCAAATTATGGTAGAAATGAACAAAAATGAAATTGATATTAGTAAGATTTTAAAATCTTAACAAATTAAAAAAATTTATCTTAAAATAACACTTGTTATTTAAGATTGAAAAATTTAAATAAGGAGGACTTTATGTCAAGAAGAAATAGTGCGGAAAAAAAAGATGTGCTTCCAGACCCTGTATATAACAGCAAAGTTTTGACAAAACTTATTAACCAAGTTATGTTAGATGGAAAAAAGGGAACTGCTCAAAACATTGTTTATGGAGCCTTTGATATATTAAAAGATAAAACAGGAAAAGAACCAATTCAAGTGTTTAATCAAGCACTCGAAAATGTAAAACCTGTTTTGGAAACCAAGGGACGCAGAGTTGGCGGAGCAACATATCAAGTGCCGATGGAAATACGACCTGACCGAAGACAAACATTAGGTATTCGTTGGATTGTAAACTTTGCAAGAAAAAGAAACAGTGAAAGAACAATGATTGAAAAACTTGCTGGTGAATTGCTTGATGCATATAATAATACCGGTGCTTCAATAAAGAGAAAAGAAGAGTTGCACAGAACAGCAGAAGCGAACAAGGCATTTGCTCATTTCCGTTGGTAAGAATTACATTATGGAAAATATGAGAAAAGATAATGAGTTGCCTGTTTGCACTAAAAAATGGGGCTGGAAATTTCATCATATTGGAATTCCAACAAACGAAGTTCAGCCAAATGAGAAATATATAAGAAAATTCAAGTTATATACTTCTGGGTTTACAACTAATCCGTTTGGTGTTGAATTAATGCGATATGAAAATGATAGTCCGATTGATATGCGAATTCAAACAGAGCCTCACTTGGCTTTTTTGGTAAATGATTTAGATTATGAACTGAAAAGCCACAAGTTTAATATCATTACACCGCCAAATGCTCCCTCAAATGGAGTAAGAGTTGCAATGATTGAGTATGATAATACTATTATCGAACTTATAGAATTTAAATAATTTTTAAAATATTAAATTAATGAAATAAATTATAAAAAAAATATAAAATTTTCGGCAAGTCCGAAAAAAGGAGAAAAGATGGCTAAAGAACCATTGACAAAAACAAGAAATGTGGGTATCGTGGCACATATAGATGCAGGTAAAACCACAACAACAGAAAGAATTTTGTATTATACAGGCAAAAGTCATAAAATTGGCGAAGTCCACGATGGTCAAGCGACTATGGACTGGATGAATCAAGAACAAGAACGTGGAATTACAATTACTTCTGCTTGTACAACTTGCAAATGGAAAGAGCATAAAATTAACATTATTGACACACCCGGGCATGTTGATTTCACTGGCGAAGTGGAAAGAAGTTTGAAGGTGTTAGACGGTGCGGTTTTAATTTTAAGTGCACGCGATAAAGTTCAGCCTCAAACTGAAACGGTTTGGCGTCAGGCACATAAATATAAAGTGCCTGCCATTGTTTATGTTAACAAAATGGATAGAGATGCAGCCGACTTTTATGGTTGCGTAAAATCTGTTGAAGAGCGTTTGCGTACGCACCCTCTTCCAATTCAAATTCCAATAGGGCAAGAAGCAGAGTTTAAAGGCATTGTGGATTTGGTAACAATGAAAGCGTATGAGTATGACGAAAATGCAAGTGTTCCTGTTAAAATAAAGGAAATCCCTGCTGAACTAATGGCAAAAGCAGAAAAAATGCGTAATGCACTTATTGAAAAAGTTGCAGAAACAGATGATGCCCTCATTGAAAAATATTTAAACGGTGAAGAATTTGATGTTGAAACCATAAAAAAAGCAATACGAAGTGCAACCCTTAAAAAATTGGTAGTACCTATTTTATGCGGATCATCATATAAAAACAAAGGTGTTCAAAATCTTTTGGACGCGATTGTGGAATATTTGCCTTCGCCACTTGATATTGAAGCAATAAAAGGAATTAATCCGAAAACAGAAAAAGAAGAAACAAGAATTGCAAGTGAAGATGCTCCTTTTGCGGGTCTTGCCTTTAAAATTATGGCGGATCCATTTGTTGGGAAACTTGTTTTCTTCCGTGTTTATAGTGGAAAACTTTCTGCAGGCTCTTATGTTCATAACTCATCAAAAGGCGAAAAAGAACGCGTTGGGCGTTTGATTAGAATGCACGCAAACACCCGTGAAGAAATTCAGGAAGTTGGTGCAGGAGATATTGCAGCGATTGTGGGCTTAAAAAATACAATGACAGGCGACACTCTTTGTGCTGAAAATGCTCAAATTGTTTTGGAAAATATCAAATTCCCTGAACCTGTTATTAAAATTGCAGTTGAACCGAAAACAAAGCAAATGCAGGAAAAACTTATATTGTCGCTTATTAAACTTACTGGCGAAGACCCAACATTCAGAACATCAACAGATCCTGATTCTGGTCAAACCCTTATTGCTGGTATGGGCGAACTTCAACTTGAAGTTATTGTTGAAAGATTAAGACGAGAATTTGGCGTAGAAGTTAATGTTGGTCAGCCACAAGTTTCATATAAAGAAGCCTTGAAAAAAGCAGTAAAAGCCGAAGGAAAATATGTAAGGCAAAGCGGTGGTCGTGGACAATATGGACATTGCCTCATTGAAATAGAACCGCTTGAACAAGGTAAGGGTTATGAATTTGTGGATAAAACCGTTGGCGGTTCAATTCCAAAAGAATATATTCAACCGATAAACAATGGTATTGCGGAAGCAAGAATGAACGGGATTTTAGCCGGATATGAAACTGTTGACTTTAAAGTTACTGTATACGAAGGCTCATTCCACGAAGTTGATTCTTCCGAAATGGCATTTAAAGTTGCGGGCTCATTAGCGTTCAAAGACGGTATGGCAAAAGGCGGTGCTGTTCTATTAGAACCAATTATGGCAGTGCAAGTTGAAGTTCCAGATGATTATTTGGGCTCAGTAATGGGCAATATCACTTCACGACGTGGTATACTTTTGGGAACAGAAAGTTTACCAGGCGCGCAAATCATCAATGCAGAAGTGCCACTTTCTGAAATGTTCGGTTATGCAACTGACCTTCGTTCTCAAACGCAAGGTAGAGGAACATTCGTTATGGAATTTAAAAAATATATGGAAGTTCCAAAAAGCATTTCAGAAAAAATTATTGGTGACCGCGTAAAAGCGAATAAATAATATTTGAAGATATGAATTTTGAATAAATTTGATTATTTATAATTAAGCGTAGTTTAATTTTAAGTGAATTCAACAGGTTTTGAAAAAAAAGGTTTTCAAAACCGCGCCCGCCCCGCCCGCCACAAGTGGCGGGCGGGGCGGGCGAACCCAAATCAAGCGAACAGAAAGCAATAAAATTTGTCATATTTTAAAATATAATAAAATAAGAGTTTGTTTACATTTGAAAAAACAATAAATATGATAAGTAAATAAAAAAAATGCTTGCTTAATAGATTGCACTGTGATATAATCGTGGTGTTAAAAAATAATAAAAAAAGATTTAAAGGAGATTAAATAATATGGCAAAAGCAAAGTTCGAAAGAACAAAAGCGCATGTTAATGTTGGAACGATTGGTCACGTTGATCACGGCAAAACAACTTTAACAGCAGCAATAACAATGTATAGTGCATTGAAAGGTTTGGCAGAAGCAAAAAGATATGACCAAATCGATAGTGCACCAGAAGAAAAAACAAGAGGAATTACAATCAACACAGCGCATGTGGAATATCAAACAGAAAAACGCCACTATGCTCACGTTGACTGCCCGGGGCATGCTGATTATGTAAAGAATATGATTACAGGTGCGGCTCAAATGGACGGAGCGGTTTTGGTTGTTTCAGCAGCAGACGGCCCCATGCCACAAACTCGTGAACATATAGTACTAGCGCGTCAGGTTGGCGTTCCTTATATAATTGTGTTTATGAACAAGACCGATCAAGTTGATGATCCAGAATTGTTGGAATTAGTGGAAATGGAAATTCGTGACTTGTTAACTCAATATAGTTTCCCGGGAGATAAGACCCCAATTATTAAAGGCTCCGCTTTGAAGGCTTTGGAAGCTTGTCAAGCAGGAAAGGCGGATGATGAAGTTTGCAATCCAATTAGAGAATTGTTGGAAGTATTAGATAGTTACATTCCTGAACCTACTCGTGAAATAGATAAACCTTTCTTGATGCCAGTTGAAGACGTGTTTTCAATTCCTGGTCGTGGAACAGTTGCGACTGGAAGAGCGGAAAGAGGTATTGTTAAAATCAACGAAACGGTTGAGATTATCGGATTTGGAGTAAAACGATCAACAGTTGTTACTAGCGTTGAAATGTTCAGAAAATATTTGGACGAAGCAAGAGCAGGTGATAATGTTGGATTGTTACTACGCGGAATTCAGAAAAATGAAATTGAAAGAGGTCAAGTAATCTGTAAACCAGGTTCAATTAACCCTCATACAAAGTTCACCGCAAGTGTATATGTATTAAAGAAAGAAGAAGGCGGACGCCACACTCCATTCTTTAACGGATATCGTCCACAATTCTATTTAAGAACAACAGATGTTACAGGTTCAATTGAATTGCCACAAGGCGTGGAAATGATTATGCCAGGTGACAATATCACAATGACAATAACTTTGATTACACCAATCGCAATTGAGCAAGGTTTAAGATTTGCTATTCGTGAAGGTGGAAGAACAGTTGGTTCCGGTGTTGTTTCAACAATTATTGAATAAGTTTTGAATATTTCAGATAAATATTTAAAAATTTTAATTAAAATTAAAAAGACAAGCTTAAATTTTTTAATGCTTGTTTTTTTTAATTTTTTATATTAAAAATTAAAATTTAGTAACTATTTTACTCTATTTAAATATAAAAAAAATAATAAAATTATAAATATAAATTGAAAATTTAAAAAAATAATATTTATAAAAACATTAACAAAAATGATAAATGCAGTTAAGTTTGCGTAAAATTATAATACATTTGCATAATTTAAAAGGAAAAATGAAAAAACAAAAGATTACTTTATTATCTTATATTAAGCGAAACAAATTATTGTTTGGTGGCTATCTTTTATTTACCACTTTCAGTCATTTGGTTAATATTGTCAGTATATTTTTAATTGCCGCTTTTATTGCTGAAATAACAGTTGTAAATTTCGATCTTGCTTTTACATACTTAATATATGGGACAATTCTGATTGTACTTAGACGAATTTTTTATATGACTGCAGGTTTATTCTTCATAAAAATGTTTGGTAAAATGGCATTCGAAATGAGGTATGATTTGGTAAATCATTCTTTCAAGTTAACTTCACAAACATATTCAGAGTCATCTTCAGGCAAGTTTATCAAAAGAATTTCACAAGATCCCGAACAGGCAATTGAAAGTATGGACAGCATAGTTGAACCGATAAGCATAATTTTTGGTTTTCTAATAACTATTATTTATATAATCACAATTAATATATGGATTGGTCTTTTAGTGATTACTACAGTAATCGGCTTAGTTATTTTGGAATTAATCAGAACAAAAATATTTTATAAAAATCGAAAACTTGTTAAAATTGCAGACGAGAATATTGCATCTTTGGTTGGCGAGATTGTGCGAAGTGAAAAAGATATTAAAGCATTAAACTTAGAAAATGAACTGATAGAAGTTTCTAATAAGAATTTTTTAAATTATAAGGAATGCTTTAATAAATCTTATATCAAAAATGAAACGCTATCTGGTTTCAGAAATGTAATTTTTGAACTGTGTTTAGCAGTCATACTTATCGTCGGGCTGACCTTTGTTCAAAACACATATATAACTTTAGCCTCATTTTTGTTCATTTTTATGAATAGAGATGCATTAAACTCCGCAATTTATTGTTTCGGCCTGATAACACAAAATATATCAATGTGCAAACTGAGTTCGCAAAGAATGTTTGAATTATTCGATGCGGAAAAATATCCGATTGAAAAATTCGGTAACACCGAAATGGCAGAATGCCGAGGCGAAATTTCTTTTGACAATGTGAGTTTTTATTATGATAAAACAAATGAAGATAAAAAAGAGGAAAATAATAAAACAAAAGAATCAAAAAAAATAAAAAATAACGCAAAAGAAAACGAAAATTCGAAAATTGAAAAAAGAACTGAAACAATTTTAGCAGAAGAAAAAACTGATGACACGAATAATTATATTTTAAAAAATTTATCTTTTAAAATTCCGGCAGGCAAAACAGTTGCATTTGTGGGAAAAAGCGGAAGCGGTAAAACAACAATCTTAAGTTTAATTAACAAATTATATGTTGTTAAAAGCGGTACAATTTTTGTTGACGATATCAACATCAACAATTTAACTAAAGAATCTTTAAGAAGCAGTATAAGTTTGGTGAATCAATATCCCTATATTTTCAACGAATCAATAAAAAACAATTTACTTATGGTTAAAAACGATGCAACCGAAGAAGAATTATGGAATGTTTGCAAAAAAGCAAATTTGGATAAGTTTATAGAAACGCTTCCAAAAAAATTGGACACAGTTATTGGAGAAGGCGGAATTAAACTGTCTGGCGGTCAAAGGCAAAGATTGGCAATCGCCCGTGCGTTTTTGAAAAAAAGTAAAATCATATTGTTTGACGAAAGCACAAGTTCGCTTGATAATCACGCACAAAATGATATTAAAAACAGCATTGCTGAACTTCATAAAAATCACACAGTTGTGATTGTTGCGCACAGATTGTCTACGATTGTAAACTGTGATTTAATTTATTTTTTGGAAAACGGCGAAATTAAAGATGTCGGCACTTTCACTGAATTATTTGAACGTAATGAAAAATTTAATTCACTTTTTGTTGCCGAAACAGTTTAAATTTATAATGCTTAATTAGTTTAAATAGTAATTAGATTATTTGATTAAGAATATTGATAATGAAAAGAACAAAACGCAGTTGGGATATTTCATAATAAATTTTGTGTTTATTTGGTTAAATACCAAAAAAGTGGGAGTTTATTAAGATTTTGCCCTTAATTGGTTTAGTTGATTTTTCCAACTTGTCAACATTGATTAGATTGGTGGAAGCGGGGCACTGCCTTTTCAGGCAGTGCCGGCAACGCTTGAAAGCGTTGCACGGGATTTTTTCAAAATCCCGCCCGCTTCCGCTTTTTTATTCCTCGGTATAAATTATTATCAGTTGTAAGAAATGTGCTTTTGCTCCTCTTTCTTACAACTTTCGAAATTATAACTCACGAAAATTAAGAAAGTTTTGTCGCACTTGATTACAATAAGAAATAAATCAACATTTACATAAAAGAGTATTAACAGTGGCAAACATTTGCCCCAAAATATGTTTTATACACTTCATTTCCGCTATGGTTTTATTTTTGGTTATTTCAATTGCAAGCATTGTTCCCAGCAAAGCAATTTCCTGTGCAGTTAACTTCTCCATTGCGGTTATATTTTCCATAAAAATAGATATGAATTTTATTAAAACAAAGTTAATTTTTGCAAATAATCATTATGTGGTTTTGCTTCTAATATATTAATTGTATGTGCTTAAACCTAAGTAAAAAATATATTGCTATATTTATTTTGATTATTTTGATATTTTCTTTTGTTTTTGCTTTGCCCTCATCTTTTACAAGTACGCCAAATTATACTTACAAAGTTGTCATTGATGCAGGACACGGCGGAGTTGATGGCGGTGCAGTCGGACGAAAAACGGGCAAAGATGAAAACAGTTTGAACTTAGAATATGCTTTTACGTTAAAGCAAGTTCTTGAAAGATTTAATATTAAAGTGATTATGACAAGAACTAATTTAAACGGACTATATAATTCTTTTAGTGTAAATAAGAAAAAAGATGATATGCTTAAAAGAAAAGAAATTATAACAAAAAGCGGTGCGAATTTGGTCATTAGTATTCATATGAACAGCCATTCTTTATCATCACCCAAAGGGGCGCAAGTTTTTTATAAAGAAGGAGATTTGACTTCTAAAGGTCTTGCCGAAAGCATACAAAGAATTTTCGTTCAAACATTGCCAAGTGCAAAACCCGCCCCGTCGATTGGCGATTATTATATTTTAAACTGCTCTGATATTCCAAGCGTAATAATCGAATGCGGATATCTTTCAAACCCGCAGGAGGAAGCGCTTTTGCTAACGGAAAGTCACCGCCAGCTTGTTTGTTATAGCATTTTTATCGGAATCTTAAAATATCTTTCAATTTAAAGTCATAATTTGCAATTTATATTAATAATTCCATTTGACTTTTTTAAAAAATGTGATAAAATGAAATAAGGAGAAAATAATTTATGAAAAATGATGGAATGAACATTGAGAATAATTTCAAATTTCATGGTTTGAAAGACTCAAAAGAAAAAAGTAATGAAATGACAATTAAGGAGATTGCCTTAAATGTCATTGAGAATTCTGCAGGTATGGCAAGTTATAAAAAATATTCTGATATGTTTGCGGGCTTTAAACAAGTTGCATCTTATAAGGATTATCTTTTAAAATGTGAAGTGGTAAAATTTTTAATAGATACTAATGTTAAAGATGATGATGGTCAATCAGCGGTTAATGATGCCTTTAAACTTGTTTATGACAACACTAAACATAACGAATTATATAAAGAAGATATCAGTGATTGGACTTTGGCGTCTGTGTCATATTTTTTCAATTCTGAAGTTGGAAAGATATTAACTGATTTGAAAACGAAGCAAGGAGTTCAAAATATAATTGAACAAAGCAATCCTGTTGAACAAGAAAAAAATGTAGATGAAATTAACTTACAACAATAAATTTAATTAGAAATTTTAGGTTACATCAAAATAGATTTCATAAAGAATCCAACAAAAATTAAAATTTGTTGGATTTTTGATTGATTTAATTATCATTAATTTTTACTTTAAAATTTTAAAGTTTTTTATAATAACCAAATAAACTTTAATTTTCATTGTTATATTAAAATAAACCTAACGAAACGGCGGGTATTCCGTATTCTTGTAATTGCCTGATTGCTATAATAATTAATATTGTCAAATCTTATTTTTGAAAAACTGTTTAGAATATTTACTTTCTGTTTTATTAAAACAGAATAATATCTGGAATTATATCTCATTAAATCTTGGTAATAAGTGATTATAAACTTATCAAATTTCACCGCCAACAATTGTAGTTTGAAATGTAACAGTTGCAACGCCTAATATGCCTATGCTTGGAATTGTATAATGCAAGGTGTCATCAGTGATTGTTGGGGTTACGGGTGCGCTGTTTAGCGTAAATGAATCTGCAATATATTCGGCTCCAGCAGGAATTGCATCAGCGAAAGGCAAATCAGTGATTGCGGTCAATCCCACATTTGTTATAGCAATTGTGTATGTTAAAGTTTCGCCAATACTTGCAATAAGTTTGTCTACTGACTTTAATAATGTTGGGGGCAACAATAAAAGAGTTTCGGTTGTATTACTGCTAATAACATCGCCATCATAGGTGACATTTGCGGTATTTTCAATATTGTTAATGAGTGCCATAAAATTCCCTCCTAAAAGGTGTAATATTTTTATAATATGATTTTCTGATAATTTATGTTTTATTAATTATGTTGATTATAAAGAAATAAATATTTCTAAAAGATGTTTCAAACATTAAATTCTAAATTGCCAGATAACATTATTTATAATTATCATTAATTTTTTTAAAAAGAATAAAATTTTAAGTAAGAGATAATGTTTAAAATTTTATAAATTTACGGGTTTTTGCTTGTTTTAGTTGATTTTTTTTTGATTTTCATTTAATATTAACATTAGCGAGTTGACGCCCTAGTTATTTTTTTATATCGTTTACAAAAAGATTTAATTTTGGATTATACTTTAATAAAAAAATTATTTTTAAAAAAAGGCAAAAGAAGAAATCATATTGATTATTTTAAAATTAATTTCGACTAAAATTAAAACTCAAGTTTGATTTAAAATTTTTTAAAAGACTATACTTAAATTGTTTATTAAAATAACAGAAAATAGGAATTCAAGGAGATTAAATGGGAATTTTTACATCAGCAAATACAATAAGTTTAAATAAACTTAAAAAAATTGCAGACAAAGTTATTCAAAAAGAAGAAATTTACAGTGTGATGACTGATGAAGAACTTAAATCGATGACACCTAAATTAAAAGAAAGATTAAATAGCGGGGAAACATTAAATGACATTTTGCCCGATGCTTTTGCCGTTGTGCGAGAAACTGCTTCGCGCGTTTTAAATATGAAACATTTTTATGTTCAGGTTTTGGGTGGAATTGCATTGCATCAAGGCAGAATTTCCGAAATGGCAACCGGTGAAGGTAAAACCTTGGTCGCAACCTTGCCCGCTTATCTTAATGCTTTAAACGGCAAAGGTGTTCACATTGTAACAGTAAACGAATATCTTGCTCATCGTGACAGTGAATGGATGGGAAAAATCCATAGATTTTTAGGTTTAACCGTTGGCTTTGTGTCAACTGATATGGAAGATACAAAAAAACGTGAAGCATACAGGGCAGATATAACATATGCAACCAATAATGCTTTGGGTTTTGATTATCTTCGGGATAATATGGCAATCCGAGCAGAAAGACGATTTCAACGCGGATACGAGTTTGCCATTGTTGATGAGGCGGATAGTGTTTTGGTTGATGAGGCAAGAAATCCGCTTATAATAAGTGGACAAGGCGTTAAATCAAGCGACACTTATTATACCGCTCAAAAATTTATAAAGACTCTTAAAGAAAATGAAGATTATATTATTCAATTAAGAGAGAAAACCATTCATTTAACCGAAGAGGGAATTTCAAAAGCAGAAAAATTTTTTAAGATTGAAAATCTTTCAGATATCACTTGCATTGAAATAAATCATCACATAATGAACGCACTGCGTGCAAATTTTATTATGAAATGTGATGAAAATTACATTGTCAAAGATGACGAAATAATTATTGTTGATGAGTTCACTGGTCGTCTTATGATTAACCGTAGATATCCGGAAGGGTTACATCAAGCGGTTGAAGCAAAAGAAGGCGTCAAAATCAAAAATGAAAATAAAATACTTGCTACAATAACATTCCAAAATTATTTTAGGCTTTATAAAAAACTTAGCGGTATGACAGGAACAGCAAAAACTGAAGAAACTGAATTTGGTGAAATCTATAAACTTGATGTTGTTACAATTCCGCCGAACAAACCAAATCGCAGAATTGATGAACCTGATATTGTTTATACAAATATAAGGGGAAAAATAAATGCCATTGCAAATGAAGTGGAGCAAGTTCATAACACGGGACGACCAATATTAATTGGAACGGTTACGATTGACAAAAGTGAAGAAATTTCAAATGCATTAAGGCGAAGAAAAATTCAACACGTTGTGCTAAATGCCAAAAATCACGAGCAGGAAAGTGAAATAGTTGCACAAGCCGGCCGTAAGGGTGCAGTTACAATTGCAACAAATATGGCGGGCAGAGGAACAGATATTTTGCTGGGTGGCAATCCTGAATTTATGGCAAAGAAGCAAATGCGTGATGAGAATTTCACAGAAGCCCAAATTTCTTATTCCACTGCTTTTGGCAATTCGGATAATGAAGAATTGCAAAATGCAAAAATTGCTTTTCAAAAATACTATGAAAAATTCAAAACGATAACTGATAAAGAAAAAGAAGAAGTTGTTAGTTTTGGCGGTCTTCATATTGTGGGAACTGAAAGGCACGAATCCAGAAGAATTGATAATCAGTTGCGTGGACGTTCAGCGCGTCAAGGCGACCCGGGTTCTTCTGTGTTTTTTGTTTCAATGGAAGATGATTTAATGCGACGATT
Organism: Clostridia bacterium; assembly: GCA_028694075.1. GTDB lineage: Bacteria > Bacillota > Clostridia > Christensenellales > UBA1242 > UBA5489. The sequence goes on along the minus strand of JAQUUD010000005.1, from coordinate 15,010 downwards.
TGCTGGTGAGTGGCTTCAAAAAGTTGCTTCATTTTTAAGAGTTGCTGAAGACACACCGCTTCAAATGCGTATGCTCAGCAAGCAAATTGAAAAAGCACAAAAAAGAATTGAAGCGCAAAATTATTCTTATCGCCGAAGTACAATTCAGTTTGATGATGTAATGAACAAGCAAAGGGAAATAATTTATAAAGAAAGAAATAAGGTGCTTGACGGTATTGATGTGCACAATCAAATTATGGATATGTTCCCGGATTATGTCGGTCGACTTGTAAACACATATTTGGACGCAAATAAACCATATTTTGAGTGGAATTTAGAGCCTTTAAATATTGGGCTGGAAGACAAGTTGTTCCCGAAAGAAACAAATCTTGTTACAACAGAATTTGTTGACGACTGCGAATTTCAAGATGTGGTTGACAAGATTTTGAAAGTAATTTATTCAAGATATGATGAGAAGCAAGCCGAAGCACAAAGATTTAATTTGGATTTTTCCGGAATTGAAAAACATATTCTTTTAACTGTTGTTGATGATTTGTGGATGACGCACATTGACCAAATGAATGTTTTGCGAAATGAAATTACGTTGAGGCAATACGGAAATCAAGACCCGATTGTGGCGTTTAAAAATGAAGGATTTGAATTGTTTGATACGATGATACAAACAATTTGCGAAAACACATGCCAGTTTGTTTTGAATTTTCAATTAAACATTCAGCCTAATGGGCCTGTTAACACTCCAATATATAAACCAGTGAAACCAATTAATGTAATTGAAAATGGACCAAAAGCCCCAGTGAAAACCGAAAAAATTGCAGGGCGAAATGAGCCTTGTCCGTGCGGAAGCGGAAAAAAGTTTAAAAATTGTTGCGGTAAATAAATTGAATTAATTTAGTTTATGGTCTGTTTTAAAAAGATGCATTTTTGTACTGATTAAAAAAATAATTATAATTAGAACTGCCGGCTTAGCCGGTGGTTTACTAGCCCCACTTAAGGGAACAAATCCAGCAGAAACTAAAACTGGATAGTTCTCACTTTAAAAGAATGTTGTAGCACATCATAAAAGAGTGGTGAAGTTTCGCCATTTGTCGATTGTTACTAACTGACCTAAAGGGGTTTTATTGACTTGCGAATCCCCAGCATAAACATTTGTATATATAACCATAAAAAAATAGCAAATTATTATTTTTGCTATTTTTTTATTATTCGAAAATGATTGCTACGTTAATAAAATTTTATGTGTTAAACAAACTTGGGTTATCGCTAGTATACTAGTTTGGTGTATTAAAATTTTTCAAATTTTAAGTTTAAAGATTAGTTAAATGTAATCGCTATTAATCTTTAAATTTTTTTAAATTTTATATATACTTAAAAATCAAAATAAGACTTTTAAATAAAAAATATTTTGTTTATTTTCAATTAAATGATTTAACAACGACCGCCACCGCCACCGCCAAAACCACCGCCAGTGAAGCCTCCGCCAAATCCGCCACCTTTTCCAAACCCGCCGGTCAAGTTTTTGGCATTTTCTGCTAGATTTGCAATGCGTGCAATGTCAATACCTCGTAAAATTTGATTGCAACTGCTATCCATTATGTGAATAAAGATTAATGTGTTAAACAAATTTGGGCTATCGCTAACATACCAGTTAGGTGTTTCTATTGAAATTTTTTCAAATTTTTTGCACCATTTTTCATATACGCCTAAAACATAAGCATACGGCAAAATGTCGTAAAAAGCACTTGGATTATCTTTAACAAGCATTTTAAGCCTGCTTTTTTCTGCAACTTCAATAAAGTTTTTTAAACCAATTATGTCGCCTAATTCAGAAATGCCTTCATCAGTTCGGACATTAAATTTGAAAAGCAAAAAGCCCACAAACAATAATTCCAAAACAATCCAAATGCTGGTTAAAAGCAAGTCACAATAAGCGTCAAAAGAGGTTATTAAAAACCAGATTATTAAACCCAAACTTAAAGCCAATATCAGAAAAGCATAGAATTTATCTTTTTTCGACATAAAATGATTTGTGTCTGTATTTCTTGAAACTAGATATAATATTCCGATTACAAAAAGCCCCAACAGAGCGGATATAATAACTTTCCACATTATCACATTAAGAAGATTGATTGCAACTCCCGTAATGGCAAACATTACTCCCATAAGAATTATTAAAAGCATTCTTGAATTGATTGCCGATGTGTTAAATAGTGGTTGATTAAGATTTGAGATTTCTGATTTGATTGCCGGAATGTGAAGAGCAATCTTTTTGCCGATTTCATTAATTTCTAAAAGCGGGAATTCAGGTTCACCTTTGGTTTCTTTTTCACTTTTTAATTTGGGTTTGGGCTTTTCGTCTTCAAAGATTACATTGAACAATGTTTGCTCATAACTTTTCATATTTTCAGGTTTTTTAAGTTTTCGTATAAAGGTTGTTTTATCTTTTTCAACAATTTCAACATAACCCTGTTGTGCCCAGTATATTATGAGCGAAGCCACATCTTTATTGTCCACTTGTTTATCCATAATATATCCGACATCTGCAGGTGTAAATTTTTTGTTTACGCTAAACTGAACAACAGGTACAATTGTTTTTGAATTTGAATGTTTTTTAAACAAAACAAATGCTAAGATAGCAAGCGAAATAATTAAAATCAAAGTTAATACATTAAGCCAGCGATCAAATGGCTGAGCAGAATAATACCCTTCACCTAAGAACACCCGAACAGTTATGCCTTCGCCATAAGCCAATTCATCATAAGTTAAGGTTAATGTTGTGCCTGCTGGATTCCATTCAAAATCGACCGCATCAACTGAACCATATTCGCCCGCATAGGCTTCAGCATTTTCTCTTGACTGTTCATCTATCTCAGTTGGAAAGTTGATTGTAACTGAAATATCTTCAATGCTTGTGTCCCAATATTGTCCGATAACATTGTAATAAAACTGGTCGAATTCAGGAATGCGGTCATTTCCTAAATTAACGCTATATTGAATTTCATAATTCCTTGATTCATTTTGATAATAAATTCCTGATGTCATTAGTTTAATAACATAAAAACCATCTTCGCTAGAAACCAAAGAATTTTCACTTGAATCAATTAAATTATAACTTACATTATAATTTTTGCTGATAAGTTCATTTTGGCTGTTAAAAAATTTAACAGTTGTTGTTTCTGGTAAAAACCTATAAATACCCTGACTTTCTTCATAAAAATAAACATTGATATTTTCAGTTACTGTCAAAATATTGTTTTGTGCCACATCAATATTTACAGAATAAGATGAAATTTTATATTCATCACTGTTATCTTGAATTGTTGCCCCTGTTGCATCGGCAAAATATGGATAAATAAAAGAAAAGCCTATTATTCCAACAATGAAAATAAGTATTGCAGATCCTATAAAATATTTGATTTTATTCATTTATACCTTAAAAACTAACTTTAACATTTTTGCGTTCTTCGGCAGTATCAACTTCGAACAAAGGTTTTTTAGAAAATTTGAAAATCCCTGCAATTAAATTAGAAGGGAAAATTTCGCGTTTGGTGTTATAAATTTTAACAACGCCATTATAATATTTTCTTGAATTTGCAATTTCAGCTTCCAAGTCTTTTAACGTTTTTTGCAATTCAATAAAATTTTGGTTTGCTTTCAAATCAGGATAACTCTCCGCAACCGCAAACAAACTTTTCAGTGCGCCCTGCAAAATATTTTCATTATTAATTTTTTGCTCTGTTGTTGAGGCATTCATCGCTGAATATCTTGCCTGCATAACTTTTTCAAGCGTTTCCTTTTCGTGTTTTGCATACCCCTTAACGGTTTCAACAAAATTTGGTATTAAATCATATCTCTTTTTTAAGTAAACGTCCATTGTGGAAAATGCTTCATCAACATTATTACGAAATTTAATAAAAGCATTATAGGAAGCAATCAACCATAACGGCAGAACCACCAATAACAAAACTCCAATTATAATTGCAATAATTACTCCCACACTAACAAATCCTAACATTTTTAACCTCCTTAAATCTTATTATGATTTATTGTTAATTTATTACTTAATATAACTAAATATAACTAATTATTTTAGTTTTGAAAATACTTTTTATTTTAGAAGTAGAAATTTGCTTAACATTTTTGTTTATACTGTCAACAAACGATTTTATAAAACTGTCGCAAGTTCCTGAAATAATATTAGAGGGGACCGGCACCCGAGTTCAATGCTTGCTTATAGGAATTAGCGACGTTTGCTTTCAAACTTCTTTATAAGTTTTTCAATTTTTTTAATTGTTTTATTAAGATTCAAATTTTTTATTGTTGCATCAAAGTTGCCTATGTAATTCTCTTCAAACTCCATTCTTGAAAGCCTAAGGTCAATATCCGGTTCGCCACGATTGATAAGTCTTTTTATTAACTCATTTTTCGGTACTGTTAAAAAAATTGATAAAATTTTGATATTATAATTTTTTAAAAGTCGAATTAAATTGATTTGACCAAGAACCCCGACATCTTTTATAAAGTGTTTTTTTTCTTTATCACAAGAAATAACGTCATCAAGCGAAGTTTTAGAAATTCCATAAAAGTTTTGGTGAATTTCCTCACATTCAATAATTTCCCCATTTTCAAGCATTTTATCAAATGTTTTTTTATTTAAAAAAATATAGGAATTTTTATCTTCGTCTTGTCGCTTTTTTCTTGTTGTGCAACTTTTAAGAAAAAAAAGATTTTCATTTCTTTTCATCAATTCATTAATAACAGTGTTTTTGCCGGCACCTGAAAAGCCTGATATGATGATAAGCATATGATATAATCTCCTTTGTCTTTTAAATTATATAAAACATAACGAAATATGTCAATTAAAATTGAATACTTGCTTAAAATACAATGATAATTGAAAAAAAATATAACTAAAATAAAAAATGTAAATTATATTTAAGTTTTTTTATTAAATTTAAAACAAATATAAAAAATGAAGTTTATAAACAACAATTACTAAAAAAGCAACCAATATTTACATAAAACTATCAAAACTTTAAATCTTAAGTAAATTAATATATTTAGAAAAATCATACAATTAAAAAAAGTGCCGTCAAAGCACTTTTTTAATATCATAAAACATTTATAAAACAGTTTACAATTGTTTTATTCAGTTAAATTATTTTATTTTGCAATTTGCAAGGATTGGCACAAACATTTTATTAATTTTAATTTCTAAACATTTGATTATTTTTTGTTTTAATTCTTTATTATCACTCATTTTCAATCTCCAAATTTTATAATTCTTGTATCTTAATCTTTAAATCTTGAATCATATTTTTTAAATCTTCATTTTTTTCTTTGGTTTGTTGTGCTGAAGTTACATATTCTTGTTGAATTTTTGAAATCGCTTCAATACTATCTGTAACTTGTGCTAGAATTTCATTACCATAATTTTCAAGTTCTTCCTTACTGCCCTGAAAATTGTTTATTGAATTAATCATATTTGATTTTATTTTTTCTTGAACTTGAATAACCCTTCCCTCATTTGAAAAAAAGGTTGCAATTTGTTCATCTGAAAATAATTTTCTTTCATTAATTTGCTTAACATCAAGATTGGGTTTTGACGAAAAAATTTGTACTAAGGCTTTATTTATTATTCTATCATCATTTCTTATTTTATCTGAAAAAAATTCAATCATTTCACCATTCAATTCTACTAAATCAAAAGCAAAAGAAGGATTTTCTTTTAATATTTCCACAACATTTTCATTTTTAATATGAGATAAAACGCTTAAGTCGACCTTGCACATATCTAAGATAAATGAATCATCAGTTAATAAATTTTCAGAAACATATTCAACACCATAAGGTTTATCTTTAATCATTTCAAAATAAATTCCTTATCACTTTTTAAACTGGGATGCATTAATCTAAAAGTTTTAGAACTTACAAATTTTTCAATTTTTTTATCTAAATCCATACTAGTTTCTCCTTTGATTACCAGTTTATCACTTAAAATTTAATTTGTCAATTTATATATTATTTTATCATGATTTTGATATTTATCAATATTTTTTGAATGCTCGCAAAACTTATAACTAACTAATTTTGATTTATAATTTAAAATAATTTAAAAATTTTGAATATTAGTGATTTTGTAAAATTTCCAATATTTCTTTTGGGACCATATTATTTTTTTGCTCATCAAGCATTTCATTGGAATTCATCTCTTTGAATTTGCTAGAACTTATTTCTTTTAAATTTTCGTCTGCTCTAAAATATATTGTTTGTAAGTTTCCAATTTTCTCATTATAATCTGCTACAGTTTCTTCATAAATAAAATCTTTTTCATTTCGTAAACCCCTTACTAACCAGTTACAGCCTAAATTTTTCGCTTGTTCATAAGTCATTCCACCATAAATAACCACAAAAACATTTGAAATTTTTTGTTTGGTAAGCAAGTTTTCGATTGCCTTTTTCATTTTAATCTCGGAATATGTTCTTTTTTTATTTTCATTTTTACCTATCCCAATATAAACATCATCAAATAGTTCACAGGCTTTTAATGCTATATTAAGATGCCCAATAGTAAAAGGATCAAAAGAACCTGCGAAAAACGCTTTTTTCTTTTTTTTATTCCTTTTCTTTGCCGAATTAATTAAGATATGAGTTGATTCAGTTTTTGCCTTAATTTTTTTCTCAAAATTCATATTATTCTCTTTTTATTAAATATATCAAGTAACAATAAAATTGTCAATTGAATTTTCATTATTAAATAATGATGACAAATCAGTAGAAACAAAGTTTTGAAAAGTTCTTATGAAACATTATATGCTTTTTTGACTTGCTCTTCTGCTTTGAACTTTGATTCAATCAATGATTTTAATTTTAACTTTTGTTAAAATTAGCATATAATCAATATTTTGTCGAAGAAAAATATAAATTTTCTAAATAAATGTAAAATCCTATTTTCAATTCCAACTTTTTGTGTTAAAATGTATAAATTATAAAAAATAAAAGTAAAAATATTTTCATAATTATAAATAATATATAGCAGGTATAAAAAAATGATAAAAAAACGAATAGTTAATGAACAAACTGAAGGCAGACAATTTCAAATGGGAAAAGAAAACAATCCCGTAAAAATTTATGATTTTGCTGTTTTTGGCGGTGGTGTTGTAGGCACTGCTGTTTTAAATAAATTAACCCGAATGAATAAAAGGGCAATTCTTCTGGAAATTGGTGAAGATGTTTGTACGGGAATGTCAAAAGCAAACAGTGCAATCACTCACGCAGGCTTTGATGCCCAAACCGGCACATTAAAAGCAAAATTAAATGTTGAAGGTAAATTGCTTTTGGATAAACTTTGTGAAGAATTAAGCGTTCCATATAAGCATGTCGGGGCGATTGTTGCCGGAAATGATTTGGAAAAACTTCAAATCTTAAAGGAACGAGGCATAAAGAATGGTGTGCCGGGTCTTGAAATTATTGAAGGTGAAAGATTATATAAACTTGTTCCGAACTTGAAAAGAGAAATAAAATATGCTTTATATGCCCCGACATCTGGCATTATCAATGTTTTTATGCTTACAATCGCACTTGCGGAAGAAGCGGTCTTGAATGGGGCAGATTTCCGTTTTTCATATGATACAAAAAAAATAAAATTTGAAAATGATTTTTTTATTATTTCAGATGGAAAAGAAACGATTTGCGCACGAAATGTTGTTAACAGTGCTGGCTGGGGATATAACAATATTGCAAAACTTCTGGGAGTTGAAACTTATCCGCTTACTTTCAGACGGGGCGAATATTATGTCTTGGATCGCGAAGTTGAGGGTTATGTTGATATGACAGTTTTCCCTTTGCCAACTAATTTGGGGAAAGGTATTCTTGCAACGCCAACCACGGACGGAAATATTTTGTTTGGACCAACTTCGGAAGATTGCTTAAGTTTAGAGCCGATTATTACTACAGAAGGTCTTAAAAAAATAAAAAGTGGTATAAACAATATGTTTATAAATCCGCCGTTCAATAAAGCAATTCGTGAGTTCGCTGGAATTCGAGTTGGAAGCGGAGAAGATTTCATAATTGAAAAAAGCAAAATAAATCCCCAAGTAATTAACTTATGCGGAATAAATTCTCCGGGCTTAACTGCTGCCCCCGCCATTGCAGAAATGGTTTGTGAACTTATGAACATTAAATGCAAAGAAAAAGAAATGATACGAAGAAAACCTTATGGTTTTATTTTGGATAAAACCCCTCAACAACTTGAAGAAATGATAAAAGAAAATCCAAAATTTGGTAATATTATTTGCAAATGCGAACTAGTTTCTGAAGCAGAAATTTTAAATGCAATTCACAGCCCGTTAAAACCACATACACTTGATGCAATAAAAAGGCGTGTGCGTGCAACTGCGGGGCATTGTCAAGGAGGGTTTTGTACATTAAAGATTGCAAAACTTATTTCAAAAGAATTAAATATCCCGCTTGAACAAGTTACAAAGGAAACAAGAAAAAGTTATATATTCGAAAACAAAGAAACCGAAAGAGAAAGAACTTAAAAAAAATAATAAAAAAAATAATAATAAAATGCAAAAAAATATAAAAAAAAATATAAAAAAAATATAAAAAATAATATAAAAAAATTAATTATAATAAATTATTTAAATAAATGATAAAAAATTGGAAAAATAATTAAATAATTCTAATAAATTAGATAATAAACGATTATTGCGCTGATTTAATTAAGTTTAAAAATTAAAATAAATAAATACGAAATTAAAAAAATATATTTAAGGATATTTATGAAAAACGAATATGGTGTTGTGGTAATTGGGGGCGGACCTTCCGGAATGGCGGCGGCACTTGTCGCTAAGGAAAATGGTTTGGATACACTGATTATTGAAAAAGATGAAAAATTGGGCGGGATATTAAATCAGTGTATTCATAACGGGTTTGGGCTTAAATATTTTGGCGAAGAATTAACAGGAACAGAATATGCTAGTCGCTTGGCTTTGGAAGTTCAAAAAAATAATATTGAAGTGAGTTTAAAAACATTTGCGTATAATGCTTCTCAAGGTCAAGTTAGTGTTTTAAAAGAGGGAATGCGAAAAACAATAACTGCAAAAGCCATAGTTCTTGCAAGCGGTTCAAGAGAAAGAACAGCGGGGCAGATAAACCTTGCTGGCTCACGTCCCGCTGGAATTTACACTGCCGGAATGGTTCAAAAAATGATTTCTTTTTATAATCAAAAGCCCGGCAAAAAAGTTGTTATTTTGGGCAGTGGCGACATTGGTCTGATTATGGCAAGAAGGCTCACTTATGAAGGTGTGAAAGTTTTAAAAGTTATTGAAATTATGAAAACATCAGGCGGGCTGAAACGAAATATTGTGCAATGCTTGAATGACTATAATATTCCTTTGCTCACAAGTCATACTGTTACAAAAGTTGTTGGAACTGACAGGGTGGAAGGAGTTTTTTATGCACAAGTAGATGAAAATTTAAATCCGATTGAAAGCACAGAGAAATTTATTGAATGTGATTCTTTGATTTTGTCTGTTGGATTAATTCCTGAAATGGAAATTTTTGGAAGTCAAGTGAAATTAAGCTCAGTGAACAGAAGTTTTGTTGTTGACGAAAATCGTGAGAGCAGTCTAAGTGGGGTTTTTGTTTCGGGCAATGTTTTACACATTCACGACCTTGCTGACAATGCAACGGAAGAAGGCAAAATTGCAGGACTGGGAGCAAGCAAGTTTGCAAAAGGTGAACTTGATAACTCTAGTGTGCAACAGGCTGAAATCTTATTTTCTGATAAAATTTCATATATAATTCCGCAGAAAGTTAACATAAATCAAAACGGAATATTCAAAATATATTTTAGAATCAAAGACAACCATTTACGCAAAACAATAACAGTTAAAGCAGGCGAAAAAATTATTGCAAAAAAATTTGTTGTGGCGTTGAACACGGGCGAGATGCAAGAAATTGATGTTAACAAAGCGGATTTTTTTGCGGACAAGCCTTTAAATCTTTTTGTTGATATAGTTTAAATTTTTAAAATGCTTTGATAATGAAATTTAAATTGCAAATTTGTTTATTTTAACTATAAACCGAAAAATCGTTTTGATTGATTGTTTAAAATTGAAATAATATTTTAAAAAATTTTAAATTAAAAAATCATTGATTATAAAAGTTGATAAATTAAAGGAAAAAAATTTGAATTAATACGCTTATATTAAAAAAAATTTTTTTAAAAAAATAAAAATAAAAAAAAATGAAAAATTATTATAATTTTTTGCCAAGTTTGAAAATTTTTAGATAATAAAAGGAAAATCTATGAAAATAATGGAAACAACCTGTATTGTATGCCCAATTGGCTGTCACTTAAAAATAGAAGAAGAAAGCGGTGAAATAAAAGTCAGCGGAAATCTTTGTTATCGAGGCGATGCTTATGGCAAATCTGAAGCAACAAATCCAACAAGAATTGTGACTTGTTCAATCGTTAATCACCAAAAAATTTATTATGTTAAAACAAATTTGCCTGTGCCCAAAAAACTGATTTTTGATATTATAAAAGAAATTAAAAAAATACCTGTTGCAAACTGCACATATAATGTCGGAGATATTGTTTGTAAAAATATTTTAAACACAAATGCTGATGTTGTTGTAACAGGTTTTCATAATCGAGAAGAGTTGTGATTGTTTTAAAACAAACAACTTTAAATATTGAATTGAATTATTTTATGAACAAATAAAAAATCCGGCAAGTTGTTTCCGGATTTTATTTTTTATGTTTATTAAATTCTATTTTTTTATCAAATTCAAAATCCACTTTACTGTTTTCTGACATATATATTAATGTTTTATTTTTAGCAAATTTTTTGAGAGTTTTTAAAAATTTATTTTTCACTGCAATTTCCATATCTCTTGTAACTTCATCAACAATAATGATTGGTGTATTTTTCAAGATTATTCGGGCAAAAGAAATAAGTTGTTTGTCACCTTCAGATACATAAGTTTGGTTCAACACGGTTTTATAGCCTTTTTCCATTTTGTCAGTAACCTTTTTTAGACCGGAATACTCAATTGCTTTCAAAATTTCTTTTTCGCTGGCATTAGGTTTTGCAAATTTAACATTGTCATAAACGCTTGCTTTGAAAACTCCGACAGCGTCAGAAGTTACTGAAATTAAATTAGCCAAACAGTTTTCGTTTAAATCATTTATGTTAATCCCGTTAAACAAAATATTTCCACTGTCAACTTTATATAAACCGCTAAGCAGACCACTGAAAGATGTTTTGCCACTGCCATATTTGCCGTGCAACAAGATTTTTTCGCCGTGTTTTATTTTTAAATTTAATTGTTGAATATTAGTATTATTTTTTGCATTTTTATAACTTACTTTTTCGCAAACAATGTCAACTTCATCAAAGTGAACATTTATTTTCGTTTTTTCATTTTGCTCGCATTTGTCGGCAAATTCAAGCACTTCGTCCAAAATGACAGAAGTGTCAACGAAGTTTGCCAGCCCTTTTGAAATAACAGCCATTGGAGCAATTGTCGAAGAGGAATATGCTAAAATTGAAACAATAACACCGATTTGCAAAATATGAATTATATAAGTGGAAGCAACAATATAAATTAAAACCGTACCAATGCAAACCAAAAAATCAATTAATGGAAAAAACAGATTTGCTGTTTTATGATAACTTGCCCAGATTTTTCCATAATTCGTATTAATATTATTATAACTTTGCAGAGTTTTTGAACTTGTGTTATATGCAAGATATGTTTCCAGCCCTTCAATATTTTGCAAGATAACTGAATTTCTATGCAATTCATTATCCATTGTTTTCTTTGATTTTTTTATTAAAACTTTTAAAAATAAATAAATAACAAAAAAAATCAACGCATATAATAAACTTAATATTAAGGCAAAATAAGGCTCTAACGCAAATAGAAATGTAAAAATAATAGTCATTCGTGAAATTGCCATTGCAAGTTCACTTATGTCTTTTGAAATATAATCTCCGATATCATAAACATAGGTGTTTATGCGATATAGAATATCACCGTTGTCTTTACTTTCAAAAAAATCGTAAGGTTTGTTTAAAATATTTTTAAATATTTCATTTTGAATTTTGCCCGCAGTTTTATATCCATAATTTATCATATAAGAATTTGCAAGCAATTTGCAAACTGAATCTAAAATAAGCACTGCAAAAATTGAAATGCAAAGCGTGATAAGAAGGCTTTTATCCAGCGTGATAAGCACATCATCAACAAGCAAACCTTGAAAATACGGCACAAGTTGAGCAAACACGCTTGAAAAAACAATAAGCAGAATCAGAATAAAAATAAAATTCTTATCTGAGAAAAGATATTTTAAAAAAGTTTTATTCATTCGCTTTTACCTCTGTCTTTTGCTTTGCTTTGCAAGGTTTGCCTTTCATTAAACAATAATAAAAAGTATCTTTTTTTGCAACCAATTCTTTAAATGTTCCATTATCGATAACTTTACCTTGCTCAACAAAAATTATTTCATTACAAAACTCAATGTCTTCTGGTCTTATAGATAAAATTATTACGGTTCGGTTTTTATAAAATTTAATAAATCTTTTAATCATTTTTTGAGAAAATTTATTATTAAATTTATTAAAAGATGAATCAATAATCAGGATCGGTGCATTCTTATAAATTGCTCTTGCAAAATTTATTTTTTGTTTTTCTTGTGATGTTAACCCAACGCCTTTTTCATTTATATAATAATCCGCACCGAGTTTCTCAATTAATTTTTCAAGATCGCAAATCTGAATTGCTTGTTTGAATTTTGCTTCGTCGTAATTATCAAAAAGGATTACATTGTTTAATATTGTACCTTCAAAAATATACGGTTCTTGTGAAATATACGAAAATAAATTTCTAAGCTGGCATATATCCAAATCCTGAGTTTTTTGCCCGCCAATATAAACATTTCCGCTTGTTATTTCATAAAATCTTAGCAACATCTTTGCAAGAGCCGATTTGCCTTCACCTTGCTTAATAACAATACCATAAGTTTTTCCATACGGAAGTTCTAAATTGAAATCATCGAAAAGTTTGCGTTCATTTAATAAAACTCTAACATCTTCAATTTTTATGTCTAATTGTTTTGAAAATACTATGTTTTCTTGGTCATAATTTACTTCTTTTATGAAATTCATTACTCTTGAAATACGCACCAGTCTTAAATTTATATCATAAATATTTTTTATAAGCGATTGTGCTGAGTTAATTGCTAGCAATGTATATGCAAAAATCAACACAAAAAAGCCAACTGAGATTAGTCCATCAAAACATTTAAGTGCTGAAAAAACAACCACTAAAAAAAATGCCGAAATTTTTAATGAATCAGTTAATAGCAAAACTTTATTCAAATAACCAAAGCCTTTAATATTTGCCACATAATGCTTTTTGCTGGCAATCCCGAATTTTGTTAGGGCATATTCTTCACGATTGAAAAGTTTTATTTCTCTCATTTCAGTAATGGCTTCCTCGGCAACTTCTTCCATTCTGCTTCTGCGGTTGCGTATTTCATTGTAAAATTCAAGTGCTTTTTTATTGCTGAAAAATCCAGCAAGTAACATTATAAAAATAAAAACCGATATGCAAAGCCCGATTTCAATATCCACAAAAAATAAAAAAGTTAAAATAAGCAAAATTTTTAGAGATGATGTGAAGAACGAAGAAAATAATCTATAAATCAAATTAAACAAATCTGAAATGTCGTTAGTGAAATGAACAAAAACTTCACTTTTTTGCGGAGTGCAACAAGTATGCGACAGTTTTTTAAAACAATCTCTTCTTACATGACCGCAAGTGTGTGAACTTGAATAAAAAAAATTTTGTGAAGCGAAATATTCAGTTATATTTTTGAGCAAGGCGCAAATTATAAAAACAACACATAAAGAAATTACCAGATTTGTAAAAGTGTAGTCACCAAAAATCTCGATTAACCAAATCCAAATGGGGCTTAATAGATTTGTGTCGCTATGGGAAAAATCAAGAACTGAATCAACGAAGAACTGAGTGATTTGCGGTAAAATAAGCATAAAAATAACGCTTATTCCTGCGAAAATTAATCCAAAAATAAATTTCAATCTATAATTTCTTAAGTATGACCAAACAAATCTTATTGTTTTCATTTAAACAAATTATATCATACTAAATTCAGCATAATCAAACAAATAATCAAACAAAAAAACAAAAGAAGAAATAGGATAATAAAAGGATTAATTTTTGTATGAGATTAGTTATGTCGGAGTAAACACCCGCGCCCGCCTTGCCGGCAAAGCCGGCAAGGCGGGCGCGGGTGTTCGTTTGCCCGTTTGACTTGTTTGATTTGCCCGTTTGACTTGTTTGATTTGCCCGTTTGATATGTTAATGTGTCCGGTTGGCTGTCGCTTGGTCCGTTTGACTGTTGTTTTGCCTGTTTGACCGCACGCGTCGCTCCATTTTTGCTAACGCAAAGTTTCGCGACACTGTGCTCGCCGGTTCGGTTGGCTGTCGCTTGGTCCGTTTGAGTGTCGCTTGGTCCGTTTGAGTGTCGCTTGGTCCGTTTGAGTGTCGCTTGGTCCGGTTGACTGTTAATTTGTCCGGTTGACTCTTGACTTGCCCTTGGACTGTCGTAGGTCCGATTGGCTGGTTGATGGTCCAGTTGACTGGTTGTTTGGTCCGTTTGATATGTTATGCGTCCAGTTGACTGTTGACCGGTCCGTTTGAGAATTGTTAGTCCGTTCTGCTTGTCGTTCAGTCAAAGACGCGGATAAATTAGATTATAAGATTAAACGCAAAAGCCGAAGGACACGCCGTTTGTATAACTCGCAGAGTAGTTAGTGATATCGCCACTACTATTGAAACATCGAAAGGCGTCATTACCAACTATGTAAGGCGAACGCAACCACCAGAGATGAGTATCGCCCGAGCCATTAGAAAGTCTTTTAATTTTATTTGCCGTGCTTACCCAAAAAGCATATTGAGTTCCTTCGCCCAC
>JAQUUD010000004.1 GCA_028694075.1 Clostridia bacterium | reverse complement strand
AACCAAAATTATCATTTGTCTTTGTCTAAGTACTTGATGTGGAACTAAGCAAACGACTTACTCCCAAAACAAGACAACTTGTTTTCAAATCAATCTCAATTGCAATTGTATTCGCGTTTAAGCCTGTTACATTTGTTGACTTAATTTTGAATGTTAATAAACTTTTGGTAGCATCACCTCCGCTCATAGGGAAAGCAGTTGAAGTTGGATTGCTCTCCACACTAAACGGAGCAGTTCCATTGTCGCCCGTAAATTCTATATTTGTTTCACATAATACCTTTTCAGTTGTGCTGTAATTTTCAACATAAACATAAAACTCCATTTCGCCGTTAGCATCACATTTTAAGCCATTGCCAGTGCCTAAGGCTTCAAAAGAACTTTTTGTAAGTGTGCCACCATCTTTGGTGTCCAAAACCAAAGCGGAATTTGCTTTTGCAAAGTTTTCAGCAGTTACAGTTGAATTCGGTTGTTTGAAATCCACCGCACTGCTACTGTCAGTAGCCAAATAAACCTTGGCGGTGACCGCTGGGTCAAACGAAACATTAACGCTTAATCCAACTTTGGCTGTGCTTAATAGTGCATATGCCGCACCAAACATAACCGTTAAAGTTATAATTAAAGCGATTCCCTTTGCAATCAATTTTTGCACCCTTTTATTTAACATAAACATTTTTAAATCCTCCTTATTTTTACAAAATGTTATAGTATGTATTACTAATTAAATTAATATTAAACTATTATTTTGCATAAGTCAACTAAATATTAAAAATTCTTTTAAAATCCTGCAAAAAAGTTTATATAAATATAATTAGTATTACTAATATTATATATAATATACTATAATTTTTCATAAGTCAACTATAATAACAAAATTTTTTAAATATTTGTTAAATTTTAAATTAGTATGTGTATTTCATAATTTTATTACTCAATTTGAATATTTGTTGCGGATAAAACTGACAAACGAGAATATTATCATACAAAACAAGCGGTCGGGGGGGGTAAAAGAAGTGGCGAGCGGGTATTGTAACCAGTTGCGAGCGAGCTGGTCAAACGGGCAAATCGACAAATCAAACGGACATTTCAAACAGTCAAACGGGCAAGTTAACAGTCAAATGAACCAAGCGAAGCGGTTAATGCTGGTCAAACGGGCATTTCAACAAGGTCTAACGGGCAAGTCAACCAAGCCTATCGGACAAATCAATCGGTCAAAAAATCCCGAGAAAACTTTCTCAGGATTTTTGTCAAAAACCTAATTTAAAAAATCAATAATCTTATTTCAAAATGTCAATCATTTTTAAAACTTCGGCAATTTTTTCGATTGCTTCGTCCATTTGTTTTTCGGTGTGAGTTGCCATATAACTTGTTCTTAAAAGTGCCTGACCTTTTGGTGTTGCTGGTGAAATTACCGGATTAACATATACGCCACGCTCCAAAAGAAGTTTGCATGCCATAAACGCTTTTTCATCTTCAAATGTATAAATCGGAATAATCGGCGTTGTGCTTTCAATAAGTTTAATGCCTTTCTTTTTTAAGCCCGTTCGCATATAATTTGAAATATCTTTCAGCCTTTGCACCATTTTTGGATTTTCTCTAAGAAGTTTTAAAGACGCTCTTGCACAGGCAACGCTTGCAGGTGTTGGGCTTGCACTAAACATAAAAGGTCTGGAATTATGTCTTACAAAATTAATCACATCTTTTGTTGATGCCATATATCCGCCAAGACTCGCAAGGGATTTACTGAATGTTCCCATATAGATGTCAACTTCTTTTTCAAGCCCGAAATGTTCTGCTGTTCCCCTGCCGTTAGCGCCCATAACACCTAAGCCGTGTGCATCATCGATCATAATT
This sequence comes from Clostridia bacterium, assembly GCA_028694075.1. Taxonomy (GTDB): domain Bacteria; phylum Bacillota; class Clostridia; order Christensenellales; family UBA1242; genus UBA5489. Next base: position 28,080 of record JAQUUD010000004.1, on the reverse strand, counting down.
CTTGCCCCAAATTTTTTGGCAAGTTTAACAATCTCAGGAAGTTTACAAATTTCTCCGCTCATACTGAAAACACCGTCGGTAACAATTAAAATTCCCGCACTTTCCGGCACAGTTTTAAGTTGTTTTTCAAGGTCTTGCATATCACTGTGTTCAAATCTTAACATTTTAGCGAAACTTAATCTGCACGCATCATAAATGCTTGCGTGATTTTCCTTATCACATAAAATGTAATCATTTCTGCCTGCAATTGCACTGATTATTCCCAAATTGCTTTGGAAACCGGTGCTGAATGTTACAACATCTTCCTTATGTAAAAATTCAGCAAGTTCTTTTTCAAGTGCAATGTGGATATCAAGAGTTCCGTTTAAAAATCTTGAACCTGAACAACCTGAGCCGTATTTTTCAATCGCTTCCACTCCGGCTTTAATCACTTCCGGATGAGATGTAAGACCCAAATAATTGTTTGAGCCAATCATAATTGTTCTCTTGCCTTCCATCATAACTTCAGTATCTTGACCTGAGTTTAAATAATGAAAATAAGGATAAAGCCCGTTTGCCTTAACCTGACTAATCACTCCATTATTAAATATTTCGCATTTTTTGAATAAATCCATTTTTTTCTCCTTTAAATTTTACTCGAAAAACATAAATATTTGTTTTTCGTTTTGAATTCACATTAAATTTTCAATTGATTTCTAATTTTTAATAATCAAAATTAAAATAATCAACCATACATTTTTTTTACAACTTTCAGCATTAAACTTCTTGGCAAAATTTTGCTTAAAAAAACTATTGTTTTATAATTAAAGCCAACGGCAACTCTGGACGGAGATTTCTTTCTTTTTATAACCTTATAAATAACTTCGCTTACGCACAAAGGCGACATTCCTTCTCTTTCGTCCTTTTCCATTTTCTTAATCGAATTATCAATTCTGCTTTTATAATACTCATCTTGCATCAGCGTGTTTTTAACTCTATTAAATCCAAAATTTGATTTTGTATCTCCAGGCATAACAGTTGTAAGTTGAATGTTAAAATCTTTTACTTCTAAGCCGAAAGCCGTTGAAAATATATCCACAGCAGATTTAGTGGATGAATAGCATGCTTGAAACGGAATTGGGATAACACCCGCAACAGAGCCAATATTGATTATTTTTCCACCGCCACACTTTCGCATAAAAGGCACAACACATTTGCAACTGTTAATGAGTGCAAGAACATTCAAATCAAAAATTTTTTTGATATCTTCCGCTTCGGTATGCTCTATTGCACCGGCAATGCCCATACCTGCATTATTAATCAGCACATCAATTCTGCCTTCTTTATTGTATATGTATTCAAATTTTTCTGCAACTGCTTTATAATTTGTTACATCACAAACAAGATTTTCGAACTCGACATTTTCAGGCATTTTTCTGCTCAGACCATAAACTTTATAGCCTTTCTCAGTTAAATAATTTGCAGTTGCAAGCCCAATTCCACTGCTTGCACCGGTAATTAAAACAACCAATTTTCAACTCCTAAATTATGCTATATTAATCATTTTACAACTTTAAAATTATAAAGTCAATAATATTTTTAAATGTTAAACTAACAAAATATTTTATCTAAGTTATAAATTTTTTGTTTTTGTTTAAATTGACAAATTGAATATTTTATTTTAAACTAAGATTTATAAGGAATTGTTTAAAATTTCGAAAGCAAAAAGGATAAGAAAATGAATGTTGTTATAACAGGTGGGACCAGCGGAATTGGTAAAGCGCTAACAGAAAAATTTTTAAAACAAGGGGCAAAAGTTATTATTCTTGCCAGAAGCGTGGAAAATTCTTGCGGGATTAAATGTGATTTATCAAATGAAGATGAAATTGCAAAGGCTTTCAAGGAAATTGAAAAATCTTACGGGAAGATTGACATCTTAATAAATAATGCCGGTTATGGAATTTCAGGGGCGACTGAACTTATAACACCCGCAGAAGCAAGAAAAATTTTTGATGTTAATTTTTTTGGCACTTTATTTTGCATTCAAAATGCACTGCCGTTGATGCAAAAAGGCGGAAAAATTATTAATATCAGTTCTGCTTGTGCTTTTTTTGCATTGCCTTTTAGGACACTTTATTGTGCAAGCAAATCAGCAGTGAGTATGCTTTCAAATTCAATCAGAATGGAACTTAACTGTGCTGGGATTCAAGTTTGTGCAATCTGCCCCGGTGACATTAAAACAAATTTTACAAAAAACCGAGTTAAACATTTTGACACAAACATTCGCTATGGCAACCGAATTAAAAATGCAACCGAGAACATTGACCGAAATGAAGAGAAGCGTATGCCTTTAACTTATGCCAGTGATAAAATTTTTCAAATAATTAACAAGCCGAAATTAAAACCGCAATATATAATTGGAAAAAAATATAAGTTTTTATATTTTTTATATAAAATTTTTCCGCTAAATTGGTTTTTAAAATCAACAAATAAATCAAAAGGCGGAAAATACTAAAAGGTTTTAAACTTAATTTGAATTTAACTTTGTTGATATCAAATCAAGATAATTTATAAAAATAATGTAATTATAAAAAAATTTGAAAAAATTTGAAAGTTTTAATAAATGTTTATATTTAATTATTATATATAATTTATAAATAAATCAAGCGAGTTAGACTCCGGCTGAAAAGCCCCGAATTTTGATGAAATCAAAATTCGGCAAGCCTTTTAATTTTTCAAATTAAAAGGCTTTGGCGTGCTTAAAAAGCACGCCGGCTTTTCAGCCGTTTTTTTCATCTGACCCCATTAAATTTGTAATATTCTTTTTGAAATGCAACAAGTGTAAAAAATTAAAAAAGTCAAACTAACTTAAGTTTAACTTCTTTAATTAATAACCAACTTTACATAAATACAACCCGTGAGCTGGCATTGTTTCGCCTGCTTTTTTCCTGTCTTTGCTTTTAATAATGTTTACAATTTCTTCTGGCTTGATTTTCCCCCTGCCAACATCAATCAATGTCCCAACAATTATCCTTACCATATTATACAAAAAACCATTGCCTGAAATTTTTAAATGAATTTCATCATCAACTTTTTTGATTTTAAAGTCATAAATAACTCGAACAAAATCTTTTACACTTGAACCGGACGAACAAAATGCAAAAAAATTATGTTCCCCAACGAAATACTTTGTCGCCTGTTTCATTTTGCTTATATCCAAATCATAAATAACCTGAGTGACCAAGCCATCTTTAAGCGGTTTTTTTATTTTACTAACATAAATCTTGTAAATATATGTTTTCTTTTTTACTGAATATCGTGCGTGGAAATTTTGGCTTACTTCTTTTGCTTTAAGAATGCTGACATCATTTTCCAAACCAAAATTAACTGCAAAAGACAGTTTGCTTAAATCAAAATCGGAGTTTGTTTCAAAATGTGCTGTTTGACCAGTTGAGTGCACTCCGGCATCAGTTCTTCCGCTTGCAAACAAACTGATTTCTTCTTTCAAGAGTTTTGATATTTTATGCTCCAAAACGCCCTGCACTGTTCTTTTTCCGATTTGTTTTTGCCAACCGCAAAAATTTTTACCGTTATATTGAATAATCAAACAAATTTTTTTCATATCTTTCTTTATTTTTCAGGTTCATCTGATTTGATATTATTTTCATTTTCTTTTACTTTTTGCAAGCGTTCGTATGTATTTGGAATTATTGCGATAAGTCCGCAAACCAAGCCACTTATTGGAATGATTATCCAATATGGGTGCCATAAACCGAAACTTAGCCCTAAACACAAATAAACATCAACACTTAATAAAACCAAAATTCCGCAAATTGCTTCACTGATTGTTTTGAATTTACTCGCTTTATCTTTCTTTTTTGCCAAGACGCTTGTCAAAATGCCAACAATCCCACATAAACTTCCGCCAACAACAACGATAACCCAAGCAGGGTGCCAATTTCCGCTAAGCCAACCTATTAATAAAAACACAGCAATGCTTAACAGCATAATCATACCGCAAACCGCATCAGAAATTATTTTTGATTTTGTTTCTTTTTCTTCTTCCATTTTCTTTTCTCCATTTTTTATTATAACATATTCAAAATATTGACATATTATTTTTTTATAATTTTTTATTATTTAATTTTGCTTTTATATTTATTTAATGTAATTTAAATTCAATTTTCAACAAATTTTAAACAAATCAGTCAGTTAAAGTTAGTCTTTGTTTTAATTTTTTATATCGCACTTTTGCATCTTCGGCACTTTGCTTGAAAAGTTCGTGCGCCAACTCAGGATTTTGCTTTGCTATTGAAGAATATCGGCTTTCTCCCATTAAGAATTCTTCATAATTTAGGGTCGGCTCTTTGCTGTCAAGTGAAAACTTTATTTTTGCATTAGGGTTATTTCTATATAAGAACCAATAACCGCTTTCCACTGCTTTTTTCATTTCCAAAAATGTGTTACTCATATTAAATCCGTGATTGGTGCAAGGCGAATATGCAATTATAAGGCTTGGACCTTTATGTGATTCTGCTTCCTTAAATGCTTTAATGCACTGAATCATATCCGCACCCATTGAAACACTTGCAACATAAGCATTCGGATAATTCATTGCTAAGGCTCCCAAATCTTTTTTGCCTGTTGTTTTACCGCTTGCAGCAAATTTTGCATAAGCCCCTTTCGGCGTGCTTTTTGATGATTGTCCGCCCGTGTTTGAATATACTTCGGTATCCAAAACAAGCAAGTTAACATCTTCATCTGATGCGAGTACATGGTCAAGCCCGCCATAACCAATATCATATGCCCAGCCATCTCCGCCAATCATCCAAACTGATTTTTTCGCTAAATAATCTTTATTTTCAATTATTTTTTTAATAATCTCAGTTTTTTCATAATGCTTATTAGTTTTTAATTCTTTTTCCAATAAACCAACTAATTCTTCAAGTGCGTCTTTATTTGCATTATTTGGTTGTTCGAGCCACTTCTTCAATTGTGTTTCTAATTCAACATTTATTAAATTTTTACTTGAAATCTTTTCTTCTTCGGAGTTTTCGCCCGTTTCAATTTCTAATAATTGCTGAATATTTTCTTTTAAACGCTCTTTTTGTGCTTCTATTCCAAGTTTTATTCCAAATCCGAATTCAGCATTGTTTTCAAACAAACTGTTTGCCCACGCCGGTCCGCAACCATTTTCATCTTTTGTGTAAGGGCAAGCCGGAGCCGAACCACCATAAATGCTGGAACAACCCGTTGCATTCGCAATTATCATACTATCGCCGAACAAACAAGTTGCAAGGCGAATGTAAGGTGTTTCACCGCAACCCCCGCACGCATAATTATATTCAAAATATGATGTTAAAAATTGAAGTCCTTTTGGAATGTCAGTTGGGAACGGTGCTTTTTCTGTCTGTAATGTTTTAGTAAATTCATAATTTTGTTTTTCTTTGTCTAATATATCAGTTGTAACAACCATTTTGAGTGCTTTGTTCACAGCAGGGCAAACGCTTTGGCAAACACCGCAACCAGTGCAATCAAGCGGACTTAATTGCAGTTTATATTGATAACCCGGCATGCCCATTGCATCTTTCGTTTCAAAAGTGTCCGGCACATTCTTTTTATTTGAAGAACCATCTGAATTAATACCCAAATCTTCATTTTTTACAAGCACCGCCCTTAAAGCAGAATGCGGGCAAGCCATAACGCAAAAACCGCATTGAATACAATTATCTTTTAGCCATTCTGGGCATTGCAGAGCGATGCCTCGCTTTTCAAATTTTGTTGTTCCGGTTGGAACATTTCCGTCAGGCGAAAAAGCCGAAACCGGCAACTTATCTCCCTCTAAGCGATTTATTGGTTTTATAAAATCATTAAAATATTTATCCGTGTTTTGCTTGCTTTCTTCGTAATGGAAGCCTTTAAGATATTCCACATTAATTTCAATAATTTCAGAAAAACCCTTATCAAGCGCTATTATATTTTTATTCACAATTGTTTCGCCCTTACGTCCATAAGTGCTATGTATTGCTTTTTTGATGCTGTTATAAACTTTTTCCGAATCAATTATATTGGTGATTTTAAAAAATGCGCTTTGCATTATGACATTTATTTTGTTTCCGAGTCCACATTCAGTTGCAATTTTTTGAGCATTAATAACAAACAATTTAGCATTTTTTTCTTTCAAAATCTTCACAAAATTTGCAGGCAATTCCTCACTTAAACCATTTTGGTCTAAAACAGTATTTAAAAGCACAGTTCCGCCTTGTTTTAAATTTTCAATTAGATTATATTTTGCAACGAAACTGTAATTATGAATTGCAATAAAATCAGGAGAAGTCACAAGATAAGCAGACTTAATCGGGTTTTCGCTTATACGCAAATGCGAAATTGTTATGCTTCCTGATTTTTTTGAATCATATTCAAAAAATCCTTGAATAAACGAGTTTGTGTGTTCCCCAATTATTTTTATGCTGTTTTTGTTTGCACTGACTGTGCCGTCGCTTCCAAGCCCGAAAAATTTTAAACAAGTTGTTTTTTCAGCAGGAAGTTTAAACCCAGTTTGTGGTAAAGAAAGTTTTGTTACATCATCATTTATGCCAACTGTAAAGCCATTAATCGGCTTTTTTGCATTTAAATTATCAAAAACCTCTTTTACACAATCTGGCGTAAATTCCTTGCTCCCAAGCCCATAACGCCCGCCGAGAACTTTGATGTTACTTTTATTATTTTCGGCAAGAGCACTTAAAACATCAATATATAAAGGCTCGCCAATTGCACCGCTTTCTTTTGTACGGTCTAAAACTGCAATTTTCTTAACTGAATCTGGTATTGCTTTGCAAAAAGTTTTAGCATTAAATGGTCGATATAATCTAACTTTAATAAGCCCGAATTTATTGCCTTGTTTGTTCAAATAATCTATTGTTTCTTCAACGGTTTGAGCCCCGCTTCCCATAATCACAATTATTTGCTCAGCCTTTTTATCACCGTAATATTCAAAAGGTTTATAGAAACGCCCGCTTACCTTACCAACAAGTTGCATTGCTTTTTCAACTTCGTCATATACTTTTGCATAATAGGTGTTGCAAGCTTCTCTGTTTTGAAAGAAAATATCAGGATTTTGTGCCGTACCTTTCTGAACAGGGTTAAGCGGATTAAGCGCCCTTTGTTTAAATTGTTTCACTTTTTCAAAAGGAAATATTTTCTTTATGTCATCTTCACTAATTTCTTCAATTTTTTGCACTTCATGAGAAGTTCTGAAACCATCAAAAAAATGTACAAACGGCAAACTTGTATTTAGCGATGCAATATGAGCAACAAGTGCCAAATCTTGGGTTTCTTGAACACTTCCCGAACATAGCAAATTAAATCCAGTTGAGCGCACCGCCATAATATCAGATTGGTCGCCGAAAATTGAAAGGGCGTGCGTTGCAAGGGCTCTTGCAGAAACGTGGAAAACAGTTGGAAGAAGTTCCCCCGCTATTTTATACATTGTTGGTATCATTAACAAAAGTCCTTGACTTGCTGTGAATGTTGTTGAAAGAGCACCCGCAGACAAACTTCCGTGCAACGCTCCCACAGCGCCTGCTTCGCTTTGCAATTCTCTTATCATAAGTTTATTGCCGAAAATGTTTTTCTTTCCTTTGCTTGCCCATTCATCACAGTTTTCAGCCATTGCAGAAGATGGAGTAATCGGATAAATCTCCGCCACCTCACTTAAAAAATAGGCTATTTTTGATGCCGCAGTGTTGCCGTCGACATTTATTGTTTTCAAGTTATTTTCTTTATGCTTCAATTTTTTCTCCTTATTTTTACTTATATTAATATTATCAGTTTGGCAAGTGCCAATGCTGGCTAGCCAAACACCTAAAACCTAAAAAATATTTAGGTGTTCAAAATTAATTATAAACTTATGTTTAAAAATAGTCAAACATAATAACGCAACAAAAAACGAAAAATTGTTTAATATTTAAATATTTTATGATTTAATTGTAATTAATTTAAGCAAACTATAAATACAATCAAATTAAAAAAATCCAGCATAATTGCTGAATTTATTTAATATTTAATAAGTTATAATCAATCTAATTAAATTTTTTGATTAATCTGCGAGCGTTGCAACTAAACTTACAGCACTATTAAGTATAGTAGTTGCAGTCGTGTCGTGTGAACAACGAGCATCACCTTCAAAAGTTACTGTCATTGTAAGGGTTTCACCCGGTGCCAAAACGGCTGTGGCTGCTGGCGAGACAACAGTTCCACCAAATGCAACTGTAATTCCATATGATTCACTTTCATAAACTTTGGTTGTCGGCACAGTACTAAATGTAACTGTTAAATTATCATAGTCAATCCCTGATTCTGCATTGTTTTGAATTGTGATTATATAACTAAATATAATGGTTTGTCCAGACATTGTGCTTAATGCATCTAACTCGACATTGCCAATATCCAAAGTGCTGGAGCCTTCAGTTTCATTACCTAACAACTCAACTGATAATGGGTCTCCGCCACTTATAATTGTTGTGTTATCACCTGCTGCTGTTGTTGCAGAAATAAGAGCGTAAACTTCTCCTTCCACCGTATATGTAACACTATTTGTTATGGAAACATTAATTGATTGTGCAGCCCAAACAGAATACGCCATAATTACGAACACCAACATCAATGAAGCAAATGTTGAAATAAGTTTAATTTTTCTTCTCATTTTTCTTCCTCTAATTTTTTTAAAAAATTTAGTTAAACATACTAGTAAAAATTTCTTATACTTAAAATTTATCACAAGTCAATTATTTAAGTCAAATGATTTCGCATAAAATTTGACAAAAATTTATAAAAACAGACTATTATTTTTGTTATTTGATATTAAATCGCATTTTATACAACAAAATATACCAAAAAACTTAATTAATGTTAAACAAAATTATTAAATTTATAGTCAATTCATATTTTTTTGTATTTTTTTCATAAATTAAAAACTCTTTGGTTTTAAAATTTTAAATAAACTTTTATATGTATAAGAAACATCAAACATTAATAGTATTTCAAACTTTTTATTAGTTATTCTTTTTTTAACAAAATTTTTTAGATTGTATGTTTAAATTGTAACATTATCTTTTTTTGATTAAGCCTTATTATTACAAAATCGAATTTTCCAATATAAATCAACAAAGATTTTTAAATCAGAAATTTTATTCGGCTTAATATCTGCTGGATTTATTAGTCGGGGTTACTGGCTCTGCCACCAATACCCCGCTAAACTTGCACTTCTTTTTTCAGCAAATTTAGTGCAAGCGCAAGCCAAGCAAAATAAAAAAACAAGAAATTTTCTTGTTTTTTTATTTTATTGTCAGATGGTTTTAGATACCTTTTTTCATGCAAGAATTGATAAAGGCAAAGAATGTTCCAAATGCCAAACCAATCAAGCCAAGCCAGTAACCAATTCCAAAACTAAATCCGACTGTAAGATCAGTTACAGCGCCACTGTTTGCTATTGTAAACACAAGTCCAAATACGATGAAAAGAACTAATGCCACGCCTGCAACCCATGCCATAACTCTGCCAAGTCTACCGCCATTGCCTTCGCCATCTAGCATACACATTACAATGTTAATGCCAACTGCTACAATGCCCACAATCAATGCAATCATTGACATTGTTGCCCAAATTGAACTGAATGTAATGCCAACGTCAGTTAATGCACCTGTTGCGCCTTCATAACCTGAGAAAAATCCATAGCCAGTTACAACAGTGTCATCTGTTAAAATCCAAGCAGTTAAAAAAAGCCCTACGATCCCAACAACAACTCCCAAGCCACCAAGAAGCGGTAACAAATAATTTTTATTTTGCATATATCCCCCCTTTTAATTGCAATATAACACAACCAACTAAAAAAAACAAGCAATTTTTAATATTAATGATTTTTTCAATTTTAGTTAAATTTGCAATAAGATATTTTAAATTAATTTGTTAATTTTATCTTACACGATATTTAATATATGCTAAATTTAATTTATTTATTCATTGAATTATTTAAAATGCAATTCATAAACACCATGTTTTTAGATTACTGAAATTTCCGATTTATGTAATAAAAAAACAAACCGATAAATAACAATATGTGGGTATTATATTACAATTTATTAAAAAATGATAATTTTAAGCATTGATTATAATTTAATGTCTTATATATTTGCATTTGACTCAGTTGGAAGTTAAAATGTAAACTAAAATTTTCGAGGTAAAAAAAATGGATTTACATAATAAATATAAAAATTTTGAAAAAAGAATAAAATTTAATGAAAATGTTGCAAAAGATGACAGTGAAACCCTGTCAAGTCTTGGAAACAGCATTGACAACTTGAATTCCAGCCAACAAACGCAAGATGATAGTATAAGTCAAGCACTTACTCAATTAAGTCAACACTCAGATGTTTTGAACAGTTATTCACAAATAATTGATTCGCTTGAAAATCAGTATTATGGTAATTCTATTGCAGAATTAGAAAATTTTATTGACCAATGCGTAGGCGAACCGCTTTATTATTTTGGCGGGCAAGCAAAATTAAATGCCGGCACAAAAGCCACAAATGGTCCGTTTGGCTATTTATTTACAAGAGTTTCACCAGCATCGCAGTTCAGCGGAGTTATTAGGCTTTATATGTCGCAAATTCCTGCAGGCGTTACTTCCACAACTTTGAACTTTTATATAAATGGAACCAGTTCGAACTTAAATTTAAATTTTATCACAAATGAAAATTATAACTTGGAAATAAGTTTTGATTTTTTTTCAATAAACGCTTCAAATATTTTTAAAATGGAATTTACAGACAGTCTTCTTGCCGATACAATTTTAGATTTTATGGAAATAATCACAGAAAACGGCAGAAATTTTATGTGCTTAAACAGACTTGAAAATTTTATTGTAAGCAGTTTTTCAACTTCTTCAAATACCACATATATGTTTATGGAGCAATTAAGCAATGTTGGAGGTTTTGAACAGTCCACTTCACCAATTACTGAAATCACTTCGCCAAGTATATTACAATTGCCAGGAAGAGGAACTCCACTTAATATTAATTTATTCCGCAACCAGGTAAAACGAAAAATGTCTTTGGGATATTACCAATCCATTATTATACAATTAAGTATTGGAGGTGAAAATAGCACTCTTTACCGAACTGATGTTACTTCAACAAATTATGTTCAGATTCTTAATAATGTATCTTTTGTTTCTTTAGGTTATCATTGGCGAAATTCAGTTTTATGTTATTGTGGAACACTTTTAAATCAACAAATATTTTTAGGTGGTACCACCGTAACGGCGAATGATATTCCAACAATAAATTCGGTTGCTTTCCCTAATCAGTTTATAACTTGCTCTAATGTGGAAGACTGGAAAATTATGTACCGACCTGAAAATAAAGAAATCGGTTATGTTTTGCTTCATAATAGCGGAAAAATATTTTTTATTCCTGAGGACGACAGCACTTATTTTATTGAAATTGGTTTGGGAACACAACCAAATGCTTATATGCAAGCAGATTATGAAACAATATATATTTATTATCATTTTAACAACACTGTTTATAAAAAAGAATTAAAATTTAACAGTACAGCAAATAAGTGGGAACTTACAAAAAATATTAAACCTTATCCCGGAGCAGTTGAGATAAATGAGTTATATGACGGTTGTCATTTGCGAACATTTGTAGACGGAACTCGCCAAGTTTTTTAAAAAGTTTAAATTAATTTTAATATTATTTTTGAAACGATTTTAAATTTTTATTTTTGACTTAATAAGATTTTAAAATTAAATTTTTAATTATATTTAAAGTAATGTCATTGATCAAACTTATATATATAATTAAAATATTTTAACTTATAAGCCTAGCATTATAAGTTGTGTGAAATAGTAAATTTATATATTTTAAGTTAGGAATATAAAAATTATCTTGTCGGTTAAGAAAAAATATAGAGGCTTATTTATTTAAGCAAGTTTTAAAAACGCCTGCGGAAGCAAAAATTTTAGCGTTGCTAAAATTTTTTGGCGAAAACTTTATTTTCGCCCCCGGGCTCTTAAAGAGCCCGGGCTTCCGCAGGCATATTTTATTTTAACTCACACAAATCTTATTAAAAACACTTTAAAAAAATATTAAATTCACATATGCCCAGTTCTTAATGAAAATATCAAAATACCCCTAATCAATTTAAGAGTATTCAATATTGATAATATATCAGAAATCAAATTGCATACAACACAAATTCAGTTGGCACTAAATTTCCGCCGTAATATCTCAAATAAAATTTATACGTCGGGTCAAACTTATCAATTATTCGTGGCAATTTCCAAAGGTCTTTATGATTATGATAAACAGCCAACGCAAGTTTCGGGTGATATTTTTTAATTAATTTACGGCAACCCAAAAGTGCTTGTTCTTCTGAACCTTCAATATCCATTTTAATAAACGAAACTTTTTTAATAATATCATCATCAAGTTTAACTGTTTCGATTTCCTTTTCGCCCTTCTCCGCAAGCGTAATAATTGATGAAACAATATCCTGCGGTAAATACATAATGCCGTTTTTATTGCTAACGCCTTTGTCTTTTATAAAAACATTTTGCAAATTAAATAGTTTTATATTTTTTTCAATCAACTCAATATTTTTCGGCACAATTTCATAACAATATATTTCTTTATAACTGTCCGCACCAAAAGCTTTTATATATTCAATTAAAGTATCCCCAATATACGCTCCGACATCTACAAAAACTTCCGATTTATCAATTTTTATCAAATCCAAATCAAAATATTGCAAAAAATAATTATCACAAAGTTGTAAAATTTTGCTGTCGTCATTAGTTAACCAATAACTTAAAATATTCATCAGAATTCTTTTTGAACGATGGTCACCTAAACGATTATAAAGCCATTCAAAATCTTCCCTATGTTGCACTAATGCTTGTGCACGATTGCTGATAAGTTCATATATACCCTTTTCAAAATCGATTTCACCCCACAAATATTTATATTTGTTATAATAATTCACAATCAAATTAAATTTAACGAGATTTGAATTTTTCAAATAATTAAAATTAAATTTTATTGCTTCTTTCATCTGCAAAAAATTTCGCTGTTTAATAAAATCCATAACCCAACAAAACTCTTTATCCAGTTGAGTTGAAAAACTTTCAGGTTTTATTATTGATTTATTTGAATGCATAAAAATATCCTGTTTCATAATATGTCAATCAAACCCGCATTTGTTCTTATTAAAAATTTATTTTTAAAAAATAAATTTATCAGTAAACTAAGCACGAAATTACATTGTACCTAAATTGACATCAAATTATTTTACATCATTATCTTGTGACTAAATTGTGACTAATTTTATAAACATCAATATATATTATTTAATCAAAAACAAAAAAACTACAATAACTTGTAGTTTTTTTCTATTTGGTGCGGATGAAGGGACTTGAACCCCCATTCCTTTCAGAACCAGATCCTAAGTCTGGCGCGTCTGCCAATTTCGCCACATCCGCATAAATGATTGTTGAACTATAGAATTTATAACCGTAATTTTGAATGTAATACTGCTTGCTGGTTAAATTGTCGCTAAAAATATTTTTATAATCTTTTTATTTAGCCATATTTTTAAAGATATAATGCAATTTGATTTTTGATTTTGCCATTTTTTTAAGCAAATATTATTTTTTATTGCCTATTCTAGACAAAATTGATTATAACATTTTGTCTTTAAAAAGTCAATATATTTTTAGTTTTTAAGAAAAAACTAGAATTGATTTTGCTGGACTTGATTGTCAAGTTCTTTATTCAATTTTGGAAATAATAAATTAGAGCAAAATGGCAAATACCATATATCATAATCGCAACGAAAGCAAAAATTGAAAAAGTTAGCGGTCTGCGGTCAGTTGAGCATTAAACTCGCTAACAATATTATTCAATAGTTTTGTTAGTTCCTTATTACTTCATTATAATATAGTAGCAAATCGGTTGATACAAGTACCCGCCGGCGTAAGGTTTGATTTTTTTAAAATCAAACGCAGGATTTTTAAAAAAATTCTGCAAAAATTTGGCTTTGCCAAAATTTTACTTACGCCGGCGGTTGATTATTTAGTTTTATTATAAACTGCAAATTATACTTCTCTAAAATAGTTGTCTTTTTAACTTATTAATTTAAATTTAAAAAAACATTGAAAATTCTTCGCAAATCATTAATTTATTTCATTAATTTGATATTTCTCCGCCCATTCGCGTTTCGGTTTGTTTTTTAAATTGAATTATTTTATCTTTATTTCTTTCGAAAGTTTCAATCATTTCTTGATATGTCGTTTTATTATTAAACTCGCTAGAATCTTCCAAAACTAATAAATCACAATTCCGATTATTTAATATTGCATTACTTGCAACTGCAAAAGGATTTATTTGATTATGATAATCAGTATATGAAGTATATCTAATCAAATAAATTTTCCCATCTTTTTCATATAAGTTTTTATCTATGGGTTTAATATTTAAAGCAACAACTCCCGTGCCTTTGTAATTATCGTAACTTCCATTTGATAATTTATAAAATCCTTTTCCAATCCATTTTTTATCAAAATAAAAGTTATTTTCTGTTTGAAAAGAATATTTTGGACTTGTAACATGAGTTACATAATCATAATTTCTTTTATCTTTGTCATCGCCATTTCTTAATCCAATTTTTTCGCCCATTAACTCAAACATAATTCCATTTGCGAACCCATCTTTCACAAAATCCATAGAAACGTATTTGTGAATAGTTTCAGAATGTATAAACTTGCTTAAAGTTTTATAAAATGCACTTGATATTTCGATATTTCTGCCATCAGATAACAAAAATTCACTTTCAACACCAAAAAAATTCGAATCAGTTCCAAATTCATATCCCGGCTTAAATTTTTCAATTTGCGAAATAATTGATTCGAACTCAGGAATTTCTGTAAAAGTATCTTCTTGCTTGCTATGCTTTAAATATCGTAGCCTATTTTTCATTTGGTCATTTAATCTTTTTCTTTCCCAAAAACTTAGTTCGGGTTTTTCTTCTTCAAGTACACCATCTCTATTTAATTTTATATTTAAAAATCTTTTAACTGAAAATTTCATAAATAGTCTCCAATAAAATTATAGCACACTAAAAAAATATGTCAATATTTGAATAATGAAGAGCAAAAACAGTCCGCAAGAGCGATGTTTTTTTCTAAAATAAAAAAAGCCACAAGGACTTGTTTTTGTGTTGGTGGCTCACCGGGAATTGAACCCGGGACCCCTTGATTTCGCTTTGCTGAAAATCTTTCGGCTTTCAATTTTTGCTTAGGCAAAATTTGTCGCTCTTTCGATTTCGCTCGCCTCTTCCCCAAAAATTAATTCTAATTTGTGGGGAACCCCTTTGACTTTTACTCAAGAGAAATAAAAAATCAATCTCGCTTTGACTTGCGCTGTTCCAAAAAGCAAGAAAGGGTTGCAGGTTCGCTCTTTTGAATTATGAAACCGACGGGAGTGTATCAGAATATACACGACTTAGGTTGAGATATGAAAAAAGGGCATAAGATGCGCCCTTTATTGATTTGTGGTGGCTCACCCGGGAATTGAACCCGGGACCCCTTGATTAAAAGTCAAGTGCTCTATCCATCTGAGCTAGTGAACCATATGGCTGGGGTGGCAGGACTCGAACCTACGAATGCAAGAGTCAAAGTCTTGTGCCTTACCACTTGGCTACACCCCATCGGCTAATACTTTGGATTTTAAATAGTTTTTTATCCTGCCATTTTTGTTTGCCAAATTAAATCATTTTTGCTAGCAAAATCTCTTAAATTGAACTTTATATTTAAAATCTTGGTCTTTTAAATTAATAAGCCCGAGTTTTTTTCGCTTTTAGTTTTGCCTAGAATTTGCTTGTTGGATTTCTAGTTGAAGTTAAAAACTTCTACCTTTCCGCCTTTTTAAACATTCCGCTTTAAAAATTTATGTTTGGCAAAATAATTAACATAAATTTCAATTTTGCACTGCCTTGCCGGCTGTGGCTGGGGTACTAGGATTCGAACCTAGGGTGTGGGAGTCAGAGTCCCATGCCTTACCGCTTGGCGATACCCCATTGTGGGGTGAGTAGAGGGAATTGAACCCTTGACCTCCAGAGCCACAATCTGGCGCTCTAACCAACTGAGCTATACCCACCATACTTAGTTTTCCGCCTGAAGAAATTTTAACTTTAAAGTTTTTCTCAAAATCTGCAGTCAATCATTTGAATTATTAAATTTAAATTTGCATAAATTCATCTAACAAACAACTAACATTTTGATAATTTAAGAATGCTTGACTTTTTGCTTATACTCTTACTATTTCTGCAAAATTAATTTAAAATATCACAAATTCAAATTGAAACTTATACTTGCTAATAACATCTTATTTTTAAACGGATTTTTAAGTGCAAGGGTTTAATTTTGTGCAATTTTTATATTAATAATAAATCAAATTGCAATTTTCTATTGTTTAAACCAAAAAATTAAAAATTATTTATAAATCATTTTTCAAATTTCAAAGTTAAACTGGTGCGCTAGGAAAGGGAGTCAACCCCTGACAGCTACGAAATCGCAAGTTTCCCACTCATTTTTGACTTAAGTAAAAATTTCGCTCTTCACTTGGATTTCTCCGCTCCCCAAAAAATTCGTTTCACCTTTAAATTTTTGGGGTCCCCAGCAAAGGTCAGGTTTGTGAAATCACAAATCTCTCGTTTGCGAATTACTTAAGTACTGGTGCGCTTGAAGGGAGTCGAACCCCTGACCTTTGCCTTAGAAGGGCACTGCTCTATCCAGCTGAGCTACAAGCGCATAATGCCCAATTTCGCACAAACAAAGGCTATTATAGCAGTAGTTACATAATAAATCAAGTATATTTTAAATAAATTTCTTAAAAATGTGAATGAATTCGTGAATTTCCATAGTTTTGCTTATTTGCGTATTATGTTTTTCTTATATTGCCACAATTTAATTTTTTTATTTAACAGCAACCAGCGAATATTTTAAAGTTTAGTAAAATAATTCTATGGCGAAAACCGCTTAATTATATTACCATATCTAAAAGAACTTGTCAATCCCTTACATATTATTTTATGCTAAATTTTTAAGTTGTTTAACGATTTTTAATAAAACAAGTAATTTAATAATTATTTATTTCTTAATATTAAGATAAGTTTTTTATTTTAATTAACCAATATATTGAAAAATAATTATAATTTCTTATTGACAAATGAATGTATTATCTATATACTTAGAACATATGTTCTAAGCAACAGCCCGCTTAAATAAAACGGGTGACACCTTGAAAAACGGAGGACAAATAAAATGGAACGGGTTATATTACATTCAGATTTCAACAATTTTTATGCAAGTGTGGAATGCTTATATAATCCGTCTTTACGGGATAAAGCGGTTGTTGTTTGTGGCGATGTCGAATTACGCCACGGAATTGTGCTGGCGAAAAATTATGTTGCCAAAAAACTTGGAATTAAAACCGGAGATGTAATTTGGCAGGCACAGCAAAAATGCACAGACCTTGTTGTTGTACCTGCAAATTTTGAAAGGTATTTGCGTTTTTCAAAATTAGCCCGCAAAATTTATGAAGATTATACAGACAAAATTGAATCTTTTGGAATTGATGAGTGTTGGCTTGATGTTACACAGAGTTCCAAAATCTTTGGTGGGGGCGAATTAATTGCCAATACGCTTCGTGAAAGATTAAAATTTGAACTTGGGATTACTGCAAGCATCGGCGTAAGTTGGAATAAAATTTATGCAAAACTTGGAAGTGATATGCAAAAGCCCGATGCCACAGTGGTTATAAGCAAAGAAAACTATCAAAGTAAAATATTTCATCTTCCTGCTTCTGACCTGCTTTATGTTGGAAGAGCAACTTTTCCCAAACTGAAAAAATTTAATATTAACACAATCGGAGAGATTGCAAATGCCGATGTTAAATTTTTAAAGGAACGCCTTGGAAAATGGGGCGAATATATTTGGACATTTGCAAACGGGCTGGATACAACTTCGGTGAGTTCAAATTTGGCAGAGTCGATTATTAAATCAGTTGGGAACAGCACAACAACCGTTCGGGATTTGAAAGATGAAACTGATGTTAAAATGATTGTCAGCGTTTTATCTGAGAGTGTTGCTTCAAGGCTGAGAGAGCAAGGGCTGAAAGGTCAGGTTATCTCACTTTATTTACAGGATAAAAATTTGCAAAGTTTCGGAAAACAAATGAAAATAAAAGAGCCGACTTTTTTATCTGCTGAAATAATTAAACAAGCAATGTTTATTTTTAAAAACTTCTATGATTTTACTCAGCCGATTAGAAATGTCGGAGTTAGAGTATCTGATTTATCCCCAGCAAACTATCCACATCAAACAAGTATTTTTTCAAGCGAAAAACAAAGAATGAAAACCGAAAAAATGGAAAAAGCAGTTGATGAATTAAGACGGCGTTTCGGACATTTTATAATCCGGCGCGGGATTGAATATTTTGACAAAAACTTGACAATGTTAAACCCTAAACAAGAGCATATTATCCACCCTTTAAGTTATTTCAAATAATTCAAAAATTTTAGCAAATACTAATTTTAAATGAACAATATGAAAAAAATTTATGTGGAAATAATCGCTAGTTTCAATAAAAATGGAGAAATCAGACCTTTGAAACTGATTTGGGAAGACGGGATTTCATATGAAATTCAAAAGATTATTGACATACGCCCTGCTGCTTCATTAAAAGCGGGCGGGTGTGGCATTCGCTATACTTGCAAAATAAACGGGCAAGAAAGATATTTGTTTCTTGAAGAAACCAAATGGTTTGTTGAAGCAAATTAGGGCTGTCGACTTAGTCGACAGCCCCAATTTATATAAAATTTTTAAATTCGTTTTTGTAAGGTAAAACTTATTAACCAACCTTAATTCTGATGATAAGATTAAAGTTTTTAAAGCATCGCTTTTTAGTTTTTAAATTATTAAGAAATTTACATTTTTCCATTATGCTTTATCTCTTTTCAAAATAGCAACCACTTCTTTATTTAGTTTTTTGCGATAATTGTCTATCCAAGAATTTGAACCGCTTGCTAATTGTTCACAAAAACCTGCCACATCGCTCCCAATAACTTCAAAAGCATCTCGATTATCAGCAACGCATTGTTCAAAAAGTTCAAGTAATGCTTCGTGTGTTGCTCCATCGCAACCAGTCAAAAATAAATAATGTTGCATTTTCTTAAATGCTTCACGATAATTTCTAGGTAGTTTTTTTGCCCTTTTCATCATTTGCTTCCATTTTCTCTTTTCCGACATATCGCCAATTATTGCTTCAAAAAAACCCATTTATTTTTCTCCTTTTATTTTTTGAATTTTAGATGCCACGAATTCCCATCTTTTCCAGAATTGTTTCAGTGCTTCACGCCCGGCATCATTAAGCGCGTAGAATTTTCTTGGAGGACCTTGGTCGGACGATTTTTTGTGCGTATCCACCAACTGTTCTTTTTCCAGCCGAACCAATATTGCATAAATTGTGCCTTCCACCACAGTATTAAAGCCTAAAGCATTCAATTGCCGTGTGATTTCATAGCCATATGTTTCTTTTCGACTAATGATTTCAAGCACGCACCCTTCCAGCAATCCTTTAAGCATCTCAGTTATGTTCTCCACATCAAATCTCCTTTTGTATTATATGCTACTCTGTATCGCATATTACCAGTATATAGCGTTATTGACTACTTGTCAAGAGAATATTTTTATTTTTTTTCGAATCCTGCAATTATGAATTTTGCATAAAAAAAGCATTTAGCCAAAAAAGACTTAATGCCCTTATCTATTTGGAGCGGGTGAAGGGAATTGAACCCTCGCAGCCAGCTTGGAAGGCTGGAGCTCTACCACTGAGCTACACCCGCACAGATGAAAATAAATATACCACACAATAAAAAAATTGTCAATGATTTTTGCTCTTTGATTAATATATGTAAATTATATTCGTTATTGATAGCAACCACAAAACAACTCTTTAAACTTGCTTTCATTAAATTAAAATATGAATCCATTTAATGTTTTCTAAATTAATAAATTTTATTGTAATTTAACATACTTAAAATCAATATGACTTGTGCGATTAATTATTTATTACAATAAATTGAATAAAAAAAGAATTAATTCGGAAAATAAAATAAAGATTAATGTTTCTCAAAGGGTAAAAAATGGATAATGTTTTTTTAAATGTACTGTTGCAATCACTTTCAGCATTTCTTGTTTTGTTTATAATTTCAAAAATTCTTGGCAAGAAACAAGTGGCACAACTTGAATTTTGTGATTATGTTGTTGGAATTTCAATCGGCTCAATCGCCGCCGCTATGGCTGTTGACCCTGATATACCTTTTTATCATTTTATTGTTGCAATGATAATATTTGGAGGTTTAGATTTGTTTTTATCAATTATTGCAAGAAAAAGCAATTTTCTGAAAGCAACAATAAAAGGGCGACCTTTAATTATTATTGAAGATGGAAAATTAAATTTTAAAAATATTAAAAAAAGCAAATTGGACTTAAATGAAATTATGGCTCAATGCCGAAACAAAGGTTATTTTTATGTTGATGATATTGCTTATTGCATTTTTGAAACCAGCGGAGATTTCAGCATACTTCCAAAATCAAAATCCAGACCGCTCATTGCAAAAGACTTGGGACTTCCAAAGGAAGATGTTTCGCTTCAAACGGAAGTGATTATTGACGGCAAAATTATTCCCCACGAGCTTCAAAAAATAAATAAAACAAAGGAATGGCTTTATAAAAAGATGAAACTTACTAAAAACAAAAAACAAATAAAAAATATTTTATTTGCAACTTATGATGAAAAAACTGACAAAATAAGTTTGCATTATAAAAAAGAACAAGAAAATAACAAGTAATAAAAAAAATATTTTCATTTCACTAAATTTGCAATATATTATTTTTTTATTGAATAAATTTATTTTAATTAAAAATTAGTTTGATATCAAATGCTGATGCCCTCACGAACCAAAGTATCGGGAAGGCATCTGGTGATTAAGTTGGTCATTTGTAGGCGAATTAAATTAAAGTTTTAGCCAATTTTTAAATGACTGAAACGCCAAGAGAGTTATTTGCTAAAATTAAAATCTAAATTTTGTTTTACAGAAAAAATATTTTATGCAATAATATCTTATGACAGCAATAATAAATTTAAAAGAAAATAAGGCTACAGTTGAACAAGCACTTGCAAATTTACAGTCAGAAATTGAAATTGCCTTAAAATACAAATTTACTGCTTTGAAAATAATTCACGGATACGGCTCGCACGGAACAGGCGGAGCAATTTTTTTGGCAGTTAGAAAGTATTTAAATAAACTTTTAATAAAAAAGCAAATCTCAGATATCATCGCAGGAAATCAATGGGCTTTGCAAAATGAAAAAACAAGAAAATTATTATATTTAAGTCCAGAGTGGGCAAGTGATGAAGACCTTAACCATTCAAATCCCGGTATTACAATAATAGTCTTTTAAAGTCAAACGGACATTTCAACAGGCAAACGGACATTTCAACAGGCAAACGGACATTTCAACAGGCAAACGGACGTTTCAACAGTCAACTGGACGTTTCAACTGTCAACCGGACATTTCAACTGTCAACCGGACATTTCAACTGTCAACCGGACATTTCAACTGTCAACCGGACGTTTTAACTGTCAACCGGACGTTTTAACTGTCAACCGGACATTTCAACTGTCAACCGGACGTTTTAACTGTCAACCGGACGTTTTAACCCGGCGGAAGCCGGACGGGTTTCTTCCCGAAGAAACCCGTCGCAACGCTTCAAAGCGTTGCTGGGCAATGCAAAGCATTGCCCACGGCTTCCGCCGTATAAAAAACTCATCAAATTTAATAATCAAACAATATTTCGTGCTTTAAAGTGAAAATATCCAGCTTTAGTTTCTGCTGGATTTGTTTGCAAATTTCCGTAAAATAATTTTTTACAATTCAATTTTCGGCTTTATTTATCAATTTTGTTATTTTCTTTTTTAATTCCATTGCATAAACAAGTGCGGTGTTTTTATCTGTGGTTTCAACCAAAATTCTAATCACGGGCTCTGTCCCGCTTGGCCGGACAATAATTTTCCCGCCGTCGCCTAATTTGCTTTTATAAAATTCAATCAGATTTTTAAAAGATTTATCCATAAGTAAATTTTTTTGAGCAGAGTTTTTAAGTTTCACTTCACGCTGGATTTGAATATATTTATTGCTTTTCACGCTTTTAAAAATACTTTTATTTTCAAGATAAATATGTGCAAGAATTCTTGCGGTCAAAACGCCGTCACCCGACGGAATAAGATTATTGAAAATTATGTGTCCGGTCTGTTCTCCCCCAAGTTCAAAATCATATTGAAGCATTTTTTCAATTATATATTTGTCGCCAACCTGTGTTCTTATAAGGCTGACTCCCAAATCTTTAATTTTGTTTTCAATGCCTTTATTGGTTATGATTGTACCCACAACCTTGTTGCTTTCCAAAAGTTTATGCTTTTTAAAATACCAAGTTAAAATATATAAAATGTCATCTCCGTCCAAAATTTCGCCTTCGCTGTTTACTGCAATAATCCGGTCAGCATCTCCATCGAATGCAAATCCCAAATCCGCTTTGTTTTTTAAAACGAGTTTTATAATATTTTCAGGGTGCAAACAACCGCAGTTTTCATTTATTTCCCCATGTGTGCTAACTGCCAAAACATCAGCATTTAAACTTTTAAAAATCTCAGGGGCAATTTCAGAAGATGCTCCATTTGAGCAATCTAAAACAATTTTCAAGCCTTTTAAAGTTGTATCATTAAAATTTTTTATTAAACTTAAATATTCTTCTCTCTTTTTGCTTAAATCAATTAATTTTCCACCAGATTTTATGTTTACTTTGCATTCAAATAAATTTTCCAGATTAAATTCCTGTTTTTCAGATAATTTTATTCCATCTGAATTTAAAATTTTAATTCCGTTATATTCTTTTGGATTATGTGAAGCAGTTATAACTGCTCCGTAATCGCATTTATAGAGCCTTGTATAGAATGCAACGCAAGCAGTTGGCACAATCCCAAGATTATAAACTTTTCCTCCATAATTAAGGATTTCTTCAATAAAAGCAAATGCTAAAGTTTGCCCGCTTGGTCGGGTGTCTGTTCCCAACATAACACTTGGTTTTTTATTTACGCACAAACTTTTTGCAACTTTTTTGACAAGTTCGGGCGTTATATATTCACCATATACTCCCCTTATGCCATCTGTACCGAAATATTTTGTTGTAATTTTAAAATTCTCTAAATAAGGATTATTAAAAGGCTTAACTTCCTGCTTTGACCTGCCGATGCATGTTTCGCCTCTCTTTAAATCGTTAGTTAAAGTTGTGCCACTGGCAACATAAACCTCATCTTCAATCACGAGCGGAGCAATCAGATTGCAGTTACTTCCAATAAAAACTTTGTCGCCCAAAGTTGTTCTGAACTTTTCTATGCCATTATAATTACAAAAAATAACACCACAACCAATGTTGCAATCCGCGCCTATATCGGCATCGCCCACATAAGATAAGTGTGCAATTTTGCTTCCGCTTTTTATATTAGAATTTTTAACTTCAACAAAATTTCCAATTCTGCAATCTTGCCCGATATTACTGTTATCCCTTATATGCGAAAACGGACCAATTTTAGAGTCACTTTCAATTATACTGTTTTTTAACACCGAATTTATAACTTCTACATTATCCGCAAGAGTGCAATTTTCAAAATAACTTTTATGTAAACTGCAATTATTCCCAATTTTGTTTTCGCCCACAAAAACGCAAGTGCGAAATGTTTGTTTTAAGTTTACATTCGGTTCGTTTATTTCTTTCTCCATAAAATTATATATTCTATGCAAAATTTAATAGTGAATGAATATAATAACTTTGTGAGATTTATAAATTTTTTACAAGTTTTTATTATTATAAAATCAAATTTTTACTCAAGTATCATTTAATGATTTTTATAATTTATGAAATAAATAAATCCCTTATATTTTATCTAATGTTAAGCATTATTGATTGTAATAAAAATATAATATATTATATATAAAATTCTTTACATTATATATAATTTATGCTATACTTTAACAAAAAGGAAATAGAAAATGAATATTAAAAGATTTGGAGAAGGTCTTAATTTAATTTGGAAAGACAGAAAAAGATGGGCTGGAATGCCATTATCATTTACACGCTATTTTTTAATTGAAAAACCACATCAATGGATTAAACTTTTCACTTCGGTTGGGCTATTTTCAACCGTTGACGAAGAATTATATTTGTTTCGTGTTTTTGATATAACCATTGAGCAAACATTTTCGAATAAATTATTTAATGAAGGTTCAATAATTTTGCATGTTAATGACGAAAGCAATGACCGCATTGTTTTAAAAAGAGTATTAAATCCATTCAAAGTTAAAGAAATAATCGCCGATAAGGTTGAGTTTGAAAGACGACGACGCGGTATGAAACTTGCCGAACTTAAATAATATCAATTATTCAATATTCCAACCGCTACTAAACAAAATAAGCACTGAACTAGTGCTTATTTTTTTATATTTTATTAATTTTTCAATCTTATTTATTAATATCATTAATAAAACTATTAATTTTGTTCAACTGCTTTTATATTGAAAACTTATCTATTTTCACTTTAAAATGCTTACTCTCACATTGTATTTATTTTTGACAACAATTCTTGAGTGGTATAATATCCAGACCGATTAATGCGTTTAAGCAGTGAGATTGATTTAGGTTTAAATTTGTGAATATTACTTACTCCCTCATTACAAGTTAAAAACATTTCAAATCCCATTTCGACCAAAATCTTTTTTGCGTTATCACAATATTTCCCAAAAGGATAAGCGAAAACTTTAGGCGTTACACCCACAAATGTTTTCAACTTTTCCTGCAAAAGACCAATGTCTTCAGTTAAAATTTTACGATATTGCTCATCTGACTCGCTATTTTTTTGAGAAATGCCAAATCTGGGCTTATAATTGTGCATACCATAAGAATGATTACCAACTTCAAAATGACCACTCGAATAAAGTTCATGAATTTGTGACCATGTAAGATGCGAATATTCAATTTTTGAATGGTCGCCAGAAACAGTTGAATGATTGCTAAATTTTCCAATTATATCAATAAGCGACTTTATATTATATTTTTTTAGCAAAGGCAGTGCGAAATATAAATTGTTATAATGCCCATCATCAAAAGTGATTAACATCGGTTTTGGTGGCAATATTTTACCTGTTTTCACAAAATCAATTATTTCAGAAGGAAAAACTGTTGTAAAGCCCGCATTTTTAAACGCAATTAAATCACATTCCAATTGTTTTTCGCTTACGATATAAGTGCCTTTTTTATTATGCAAAATACTGTGATACATAACAATCGGCAGGCGGATAATATCCCTTTCATCTTTTTCAAAACCAGAAGAAATTATTTTTTTATCATTCTCAGACAAATCCGTTGAAGCGTTTGTTATGCAAATATTGTTTGAAAACTGAAATCCTGAACTACTTAATAAACCGGCACCGCAAATCAAATAGACAAAAAGCAAAATAATAATAATTATTCTATTCATATAATTATTATTTCAAAATTTTTTAATTTTAACAAAAAACTTATGAGTTTTTGCACATTATAAAAACACCTAACATAAATATTTGAAAATTCTTGGGTGCAAATATAATAACATTATGAAGGTTATATCCTTGCAATTTTTAATATCATTTAAATTTAAAAAATTAACAAAATTTTTAACAAAATTTAGGGTACAAATTAGGGTACAGCGATAAAAAAACATCAAAAAAGGCTTTAAAGCAATTTGCTTAAAAGCCTTTGTCTATGCGGTTTGGTGCAAGTGGTGGGACTTGAACCCACACTCGTTTCCGAATATGCCCCTTAAACATACGCGTCTGCCGATTCCGCCACACTTGCATAAATAATTTCTGGACTTTGTTAATCTTTTATTGCAAATTTTAGCATATGCATATATGTTAAAATACTATATTGATTTTTAATTTTTAAGTTTCTAGGTTTAATTTTTGCGAAGTTAAATCTAATTTTTAAATTTATATATTTTTAAATCAAAGTTTCGGTTTAGTAACAATCTCATTATATTATTTGCTCTTGAATATGCTACATTTATTTTCGTATTCATTTCGACATAATACAATTCTTTAAATTTTTTAATACTGTTATTTATATAAATTTTATTTTAAGATTTAAAGCCAAAGTGATATAATTCAAAGTCCAAAAATTTATTAATTCTTATCTTTTAACGCTTATGATTGTGTTTTTCATTGGTGCTGGCGGGGTTAAAAGCGGTGTTCCACCAAATGAGCCCGTTATGCTACCAAAAATATATGCTAAGTTGCAAAAAGCAATATTTGTTAATTCCGCCATATGTTCACTTACAAATTTTTGAATGTCAATATCTTTTAACGAAACCAAATCTTGAAATTGATCACCAATGCTTCTTCTTAAATAACAAGTTGCAGAGATTTCAAACAATGATTTGGGATTAACAACAATATTTCTTGTAACTTCAAAAGCAACTGCACGGTCGTCAACTCTGGTAATAACTATTTCATCTTCATTTGCAATATTAACCGTTGTATTCATTGCAATCGGCAATACATCATACCTAACCTTCATAAGTCTAGCCTCTGTTCGTCCTGTAAACATTTTTACATCTATTTCGTTCATAAATAACTCCTTATATGATTAATATACCGCAAAAAAGAGCATAAGTCAATAAAAATTTGGTTTTATTTATTATTATTTAGGTATTTTCATTATGACTGCTTTATTAATTAATATAATTTAAAATTATTAGAAAACTGCTTAAAATATAATTAATATTTAATTATATTTATTTTATATTTAATTTATTTTTATTTAATTAATTTTATATTTATTTAATTTTTATTTAATATGAATAATTGTTTTTTATTTAATATTAATTAATTTGTTATTTTATGCTTTGAATTATTTAAGATTTATTTTTTTTATAACTAATTTTAATATTTAAACAACCATTAAATAACTTGCCTTTTTTCTGGAATATATGACGCAAAACAAATTACCAAAACCAACAGTTCCAAACTGATTAAAACTTCAGCAAAAGCGTAGTCTGAAATATTTAAATATGTGCCTGTTTTATAAAGTATATTCAATTCACCCAAAGGGCTTATGTGAAAAATAATGGTGCCGAGTTTGTCCGTTCTGATAATTTTTTCAAAGTTTACACCACTCAACATTAACCTTTCGGAAACTTCATCGGCAGGCAAACCATAATTGTTTTCACCAACTGAAATTACGGCATACTCCGGATTAACTGCATTTAAGAAATCCTGAGTCGATGATGAGTTGCTCCCGTGATGTGAGATATCCAAAACATCGGCTTTTAATTCACTTGCGTTATAATTTAATGCCTCTAACTCAGTTGTTAAAGTTGCATCGCCCGTGAAGACAAATTTTTTTGTGTCTGGCTCTGCATCTAAATTTTCCGTTTTAACCATTTCAGATAAAATGTCATAATTATAAGTTAAAGAAATTATTGGCGAATAACTGTTTGAATTGCTGTATGCGTTTTGCATCGGCGTTAAAAATTCGAAAATATAATTTATTCCGCATATACTTTCGCCGGCAAAATTATAAAAAACATTGCAATTTTCGTTGTTTAAGGCATTGACAAAGTTTGAATAAAGGTCAGTATTATTAATTTGATATGAATTTGTTATTCCATACAATTCCGCTTCTGCTGGAGTGTAAACTTTCGGTCTGTAACAATTTTTTATCTCATATTTTTCAAATATTTCAACACTGTTTCCAATATGGTCACTGTCTGAATGCGTTAAAATAAAAATAATCAAAAACTTTTTATGCTTTATAATTTGCAAAAAAATTTTGCTCCAAATATCCAAACAATTTATGCTTTTAAATTTCTTTTCCCAAATCAATT
>JAQUUD010000062.1 GCA_028694075.1 Clostridia bacterium | reverse complement strand
TAACGCAAAAATTCTGCAACGCTTTAAATCAAGCGTTGCCCTGACTTAAAAATTTTAATTTTTAAGTCAGACTTTCGCCGGCGATTTTAATTTAATAATATGAAATAACAAAAATAATATCATTTATAAAAATTTAGAAATCATCAAACAAGAATATATTAATCTTATATGTTAATAATTAATGTATGAATAATACAAATATTTTTCCAGTTATGGCGGGCAGTTTATGCGTTGCGGATAAAAACGCTGTAATTTGTTCTGTATCAAAAAAAGGTGCAATTTCTTTGCATAGTTATAAAACTAAGAACAAATTAATCCCGCATCAAAAAATCTGGTTTTTGCGAGGTGCTGAATTTTTAATTTTTGCAACTTTTTATTTTTTTTGGGGATTAAATCAATCATTTCAATTATTAAATAATGAAAAAACTAATTTAAAAAATTCCATAAAAACTAAGAAAAATAAAGAAAAAAAGAATTCAGTGAACTTAGCGAAAAAAAGTTCAACAGATAACGGAAAAAAAAATTTAAAAAAACTAGTCGTTAAATTTAAATCTTTTACTTCAAAATCTTATGTTGTAACAACTGTTTTAATCATCATTGCTTTTTTGTGTGCTCTTTTAATTTTTGGATATTTGTCAACGCACATTGGTTTTTGGATATTCAGCGATAACACCAGTTTACTTGTTAAAAAGTTTTGTATAGGTTTAAGTAAATGTCTGATTTTTTATCTTCTTTTAATAACTTTATATCCTTTCCCCGCAATTAAAAACTTTTATAAATTTAACACGGCTGGCAATATTGTCCTTAATGAAGAAAATGATAAACTAAAAAATCACAGAGCAACAAATTATTTAAATTTTGTAATTTTTTCTTTACTCTTGTCTTATTTAGTGATATCCTTAATTGGTCTAAATATCAGTCCGTGGATAAAACCGCTTGCTAATTTTGGAATAATGCTAATTTGTTTTTCGGTGTCTTATGAACTTCTAAATTTACTTGATTCAAAATGGATTAAATTTAAAAGAATTATTTTAATAACAAGTTGGCTTATAACTTCCAAGCCGGCAAAAACCGAATTGCAAGCAGTTCGAACGGCTTTATACGAAGGAGATTTAATGTCAGAAAATATCAGCAGAGAGTTAACAAATGAGCAAACGGCTGGTAACATTGCTTTATCATATATATATTCTGAAATTAAAGACAAACTTTTGCAAGCAAGCATCAAAGATAAAGATGAAGCCGACTGGCTGATTGCTTCATACTTAAATGTTCCAAAACTTGAAATTAAATTTATAAATTCAATAAGCAAACAGCAGTATAAAGACTTGCAAAAGATTTTATCAAGGCGTTTGAAGGGTGAACCTATTGCAAAAATTTTTGAATATATAGAATTTTATGGCTTAAAAATCAGAGTAAATAAATATGTGTTAACACCAAGGCAGGAAACTGAATTACTCGCAGAATATGCAATAAAAGCAATTGGCGAAAACAATTTCAATGTGCTTGATTTATGCACTGGAAGCGGAGCGATAGCACTTGCAATTTCAAAAAACACAAATGCCAATGTTTTTGCAAGCGATTTAAGCACAAAAGCATTGGAAATAGCCAAAGAAAATGCACTGAGTAACGGCGTAAAAGTTGATTTTAAGCAAAGCGATCTCTTTCAAAATTTTAAAA
Organism: Clostridia bacterium; assembly: GCA_028694075.1. Classification (GTDB taxonomy): domain Bacteria; phylum Bacillota; class Clostridia; order Christensenellales; family UBA1242; genus UBA5489. The sequence continues at coordinate 4,793 of JAQUUD010000062.1, read as the reverse complement.
AGAAAAATTATTTTGATATTATTGTCAGCAATCCTCCTTATATTAAAACCGAAGACATAAATTCATTGCAGACAGAGGTTAAAGATTTTGACCCGATTATTGCACTAGACGGCGGTTTTGATGGTTTATATTTTTATAAAAAAATTATAAAAGAAGCCCCAAGTTACCTAATGCCCAAGGGCAAAATATTTCTCGAAGTTGGCTTTGACCAGTCCTCAAAAGTGAAAAAACTCTTGACAGAAGGCTTTATAAATATTAAGATAGCAAAAGATTATTATGGAATTAATAGGATTGTTATTGCAGAGAAAAAGCCGGAAGAACCAAAAAAGAGAAAATTTTTTAAAAAATTAAACACAAAAAAGTAATGGATTGAATTATGAAATAATAAAATTACAAGAAAAAATTGAAGGTTAATAAATTATAAATAAATAAAAAGGAATATATATGTTACAAACAACTGGAAAAATTAGAAAAAGATTTGATGAATTAACCGCTCTTGTTTCACAGCCTGAAATAATTGCAGATAACAAGAGATGGAAAAAATTGATAAAAGAACGAAATTTAATAGAAGAAATTGCAGAAATGCATTTGGTTTTAGAAAAAGCAGTGCAGGAAAAAGAAAAGACGCAGGAACTTTTTAACAATGAAAAAGAGCCTGAAATGAGAAAGTTTTTAGAAGAAGAACTTTTTTCAGTAAATAAAGAAATTGAAGAAATTGAAGAAAAAATTAAACTGCTTTTACTTCCTAAAGATGAAAATGATGAAAGCAATGTTATAATTGAAATTAGACCTGCCGCTGGCGGAGATGAGGCCGCTCTTTTTGGCAGGGTATTAATGAATATGTATGTGCGTTATGCTGAAAGACAAAAATGGAAAGTTGAATTTATTGATATATCTGAAACTGGACTTGATGGCATTAAGGAAGCAACTTTTGCTATAAGAGGCAAAAATGCTTATAAAAATTTAAAGTTTGAAAGTGGAGTTCATAGGGTTCAAAGGGTGCCGGAAACAGAATCTCAGGGACGTGTGCATACTTCAACAACAACAATTGCCGTGCTTCCAGAAATTGAAGAAGTTGATTTTGAAATTTTGGATAAGGATATTAAAATTGATACATATCGTTCAAGCGGAGCAGGCGGTCAGCATGTCAATAAAACTGACAGTGCAATACGCATAACGCATTTGACAACCGGCATTGTTGTTTCGTGTCAAGATGAAAGGTCGCAAATCAAAAACAAAGAACGTGCGATGAATGTTTTGAAAGTAAAATTATATGATTATTATAAAGAAAAAATCGACAGCGAATATAGGGCAAATCGCAAAAGTCAGGTTGGAACAGGTGACAGAAGTGAGCGGATCAGAACATATAATTTCCCACAAACTCGTGTGACTGATCACAGAATTAATTATTCAATTTATTCGTTAGATGAATTTTTAGATGGAAATATGCAGGAAATGATTGATGAATTGTTGAGGGCAGACCAGAAAATAAAAATTGAAAATGCCAAAAATAATTAAAATTGGTCAAATCAGACTTAAAAGTCTGATTTTTTGTTATAGTAAAAGTAAATTTTAAAATATTTAAAAATATTATTATGGGTATGGTTAACGGTCTTGAAATATCTTCATTAATATGTTAAAATTAAACAAGAGGAAATTATGGCGAAAGGTTCAAGAAGCGGTATCAAAACATTTGCGTTTTTGCTGATTGCATTGGTCGGCTCTGTCGTTTTAGGCATTGGCGCTTTTTTGATGCTGATTCCCGGCAGTAATGTTTTTGGGGTTGCATATGTTGCAAATGTTGAGAAAACAATATTTAACGATGTAATAAAAGATAGTGTAAGCACAAATTTGGATATGTCAGATTATACCAAAATTGTTTTTCAAACCGAAAATGCTAATGTAAAAATTTTGTGCGGGACCGACAATGCCAGCGATAGCAATATAGTTTTAGATAAAAATTCATTTGGTTATTATACGCTTGGGAGCAAAACCGATTATACTTACGAATTTTATGCCTCTGGCACAATTTTATATTTTATTTTAGATGAACCCGAATACTCATTTTTAAAAATAGGCGGAAACACAACTTTAATATTAAACATAAACGCGTTTGAAACACTTATGCCTAATATTGAGTTTGATATTCAAACCACGAACGGCAGTGTAAACTTCGGTGGTGCAACATCAGTAACTGCTTCTCAGGCTTATCCGATTGAAGCACGAAAGTTGAAAATAATAACAACAAATGGCAATATTTTTATTGATGACACTGTTGCAATATCCAGTATAATGGATTTAACAACAGGTTATGGCACTATTAACATAAAAGGTGATTTAAGCACAGAACAAATTGATTTAACTTCTTTTGGCGGAAATATAACGGCAAAAAAATTTACTAACGATTTATCACAACTTAACATTAATATAAATCAAAGCAAAGTGATAATTAATCAAATAAATGGCGATGTCTTTTTGGATTCGTTAGGTGGAATATTTAATGTAAAATTGATTAAAGGGAACTTTGAAACATCTGAAAACATTGTAACAACTAGAATAGTGATTGAAAAAGTTGAAAAAAATGTAAACATTGGAAATGATGAAGGGAATTTTACGGTTGACATCAATGAAATCTTAGGAAGCACAAGCATTTTGAGTGGTGGCGGAAATATTAAAATCAGCAATTTACGAGGGCAGGCGAGTATAAGAACAACGAGTGCTAGTATTAATATTACTGTAAATGAAACAAACACAGGTAGACTTGTGATAGACACTGAAAGCGGGAATATTTGGGTTGATTTCAAAAATATTCTGCATAATCATTTATTGACGAGCGTAAGCGGGCAAATTGATGTTAAATGTTCTTTTGATTGTTCATTTTATTTAAATGCTCAATCAGAAAGTGGGTTCATTCAAAAAGTTTGGACTGGCGAAAAAACAACCGGCGAAGCCATAATTGAATATCCCGTTGGAGAACACCCAGTTTTAGCTTTGCAATTAACTTCCAACAGCGGAAACATTATAATAAGCAGGTATAATATTTAATTTGTCCGTTAGACTCGTTGACTTGTCCGTTAGACCCTTTGATTCGCCCGTTAGACCGTTTGATTTGTCCGTTAGACCGTTTGTTGCCCGCTCGCACAGTTTCACGCGCTCGCTTTGCCCGTTAGACTATTTGATGTGCCCGTTAGACCCGTTGATTTGTCCGTTTGACTAAAGTTTAATGGAATTAAAATTTTAATAATTAAAAAAAAGCATTTTGGTTTATTAATTGAAATGCTTTTTATTTTATTATATAATTGATTAATGAAAAATTTGAGAGAAATTGAAGATTACGCAAAAGCAAATAAAATTCCAATTTTATTGCCTGAATCAAGAAGTATATTAGAAGAATTAATTTTAAAATATCAACCGCAAAATATTTTGGAAATCGGCACTGCAATAGGCTTTTCCGGCTGTTTGATGTTATTGTTATCAACAAATTCAAAATTAACAACGATTGAAAAATCTGACGACGCAATCATAGTTGCAAAAAGAAATTTTGAAAAATCAAATTTAATCGAAAGGGTTACGATTTTGCAAGGCGACGCAACAGAAATTATTAAATCTTTAAATTCACAATTTGACTTTATTTTTTTAGACGGACCAAAAGCGCAATATCTTTATCAACTGCCGTTTTTATTAAATTTGCTAACAAAAAACGGTATAATTTTGGCGGATAATGTGCTTTTCAGGGATATGGTCAAAGGCGATGCACCTTTAAATCGCAGATACAAAAAAATTGTTATAAACTTGCGAAAATTCATTCAGGAGGTTGAAAGCAACGCCGAACTTAACTCTAAAATTTTATCAATCGGCGATGGCTTAATGATTATTACAAAAAAATGATTATCTAGGTTTGTTTGCCCGTTAGGCTTGTTGATGTGCCCGTTAGGCTTGTTGATATGCCCGTTAGACTCGTTTGTTGACCGCTCGCACTGCTTACGCGCGCTCGCTTTGTCCGTTAGACCTGTTGTTGTGTCCGTTAGATTGTTGATGTGCCCGTTAGACTAGGGCAGTTGACTGCTCGCACTGCTTACGCGCGCTCGCTTTGCCCGTTAGACTTGTTGATTTGTCCGTTAGACTTGTTGATTTGTCCGTTAGACCTGTTTTGATTTGTCCGTTAAACCATTTAATGTGCCCGTTTGACTTGTTTTACTTGCCCGTTAGACTAGGGCAGTTGACCGCTCGCACTACTTACGCGCGCTCGCTTTGCCCATTGGACTATTGATGTGACCGTTAGACTTGTTGATGTGCCGTTGACTATTTTATGTGCCCGTTAGACTAGTTGATATGCCCGTTAGACTAGTTGATATGCCCGTTAGACTTGGTTTGTTGTTCGCTCGCACTGCTTACGCGCGCTCGCTTTGCCCGTTAGACCATTTAATGTGCCCGTTTGACTTGTTTTACTTGCCCGTTAGACTAGGGGGCAGTTGTCCGCTCGCCCTTATCCGCTCGCTTTGCCCGTTTGATTTGTTGATGATATAAATTGTATAATTTTAGCGAAATAGGAAAAAATAATAGTATAAGGGGGAATGGAGTAAAAATGAGAGAAATATTATTTGGTATCGCATTAGGCAGTGTGCTTGGGGCTTTATTATATAAAAAAAATGATTGTGCAAAAGAAGTTTTTGATAAAGGCGAAGAAATGATAATGAAAGAAATTGAAAAAGCAGAAAAGAAACCCAAAACTAGCAACTTGAAAAACTAAAACTTATAAACCAAAATATATCGAAATTTGTTTGATATTAAAA
>JAQUUD010000061.1 GCA_028694075.1 Clostridia bacterium | reverse complement strand
CGCCTGACGAAACTGCGGAAGGCATTGCAAAAAGTATGGAACTTTCTATGCAAGATGCAAACATAACGCCCGACAAAATTGATTATATCAACGCACACGGAACTTCAACAGTATATAATGATAAACTAGAAATTTTGGGAATAAAAAAGGCTTTTGGCGAATATGCTTCTAAGGTTAATATTAGTTCCACAAAATCTACAACTGGTCATGCTTTAGGGGCAGTCGGCGCTATGGAAGCAATTTTTTGTATAAAGGCAATCAACGACAGCGTTGTTCCGCCTACAATCAACTATAAAACGTTTGACGAAGAATGTGATTTAAACATTACGCCAAACAAGGCAGTTAAGCGAAATATAGACTATGCAATGAGCAACAGCGCAGGTTTTGGCGGACAAAACGCAACTATAATTTTTAAAAAATTTATATAGATTAAGAGGTTTTTATGATTTTAAATGCTAATCAAATTCAGGAAATAATTCCACATCGATTTCCGTTTTTACTTGTAGACAAAATAACTGATTTAATACCCGGCAAAACAGCGACCGGTATAAAATGTGTCAGCGTAAACGAAATGTATTTTGTTGGACACTTCCCTCAGGAACACGTTATGCCGGGGGTTCTTATTATTGAAGCGCTTGCACAAGTGGGCGCTGTGGTTATGCTTTCAAAAGAAGGACATGCGGGGCAAATTTTATATTTTGGAGGTATCAGGTCTGCCAAATTTAAAAGAAAAGTAATTCCGGGCGATAAACTCATTATGGAAGTTGAAATAGTGCAAGACAGAGGTTTTGTTGGCATAGGAAAAGGACGGGCAATGGTTGATGGTGAACTTGCTTGCGAAGCGGAACTTATTTTTGCCAAAGGTAAATAACTCGTGAAAATGGATTTTTTTCAGAATATAATTCAATTTGATGAAATAGACTCTACAAATGATTTTTTAAAAAAAAATTATAAAAATTTGCCTGATATAACAACCATAAGAACTGGGTTTCAAGCCAAAGGACACGGGCAATTTGAGAGAACTTGGGAATCTGATAAAAATCAAAATGCAATAATTTCTATTCTTTTTAAAAAAATTTTACCTCCATTAATGAAAAACATAAACTCCAATATTGTGAATGCAATTATTAACACATTAAGAGAGTATGGCATCACTGATGCAACCTTTAAATATCCAAACGATGTCACTGTCCAGACCAATAAAATTGCGGGCATTTTGATTGAAACAAAATATGACGACAAAAAATTTGAATATATGATTATAGGCATCGGCACTAATATTAATCAGGAAACTTTTAAAACTGCGGGGGCAATCTCACTAAAAAATCTTATAAAAAAAGATGTCGACCTAAACGAATTTATCAACAAACTTTTCGCAAATCTTTTAAAAATTATTAAATTGAATATCAACCGATAAAGTATTAAAATGAAAAATACAGCCTTTTTAACCGGCTGTGTTTTTACATCACTAATTCACTGGGGTTTTAAATATAGATTAATGCAATTCCAGCATTAATAACACTTTTAGTATAAATATATTAAAATACTAATAATTAGTTATTCTGAGTTTTTAACAGTTCTATATACTGTGCTTTGTCAACTGCTGCTAAAAACAAGTATAATCTTGGTCCGCTGTCTGTTCCAAAAAGCAAATTATAAAAATTCTTAAAATACTGCTTTTGAATTGCGACATTTTCTTTTTTGCTTAAATTTGGATCATTGATAATTTGATATAGTTTCTGCTGAATATCTGATTCAGTTTTTTCTTCTGCACTATTCAAATATTCATAAAGTCTTTGTGTTGAAGCAAGTTCACGCTCACTCATATTTGCCATATATTCTAAGTTTGGAACTTTGCGAAGTTTATAAAGTTTTTCTGACATATAATTTTCAAGCCAATACTTTGTTTTATTAAGTCTATCAATGCTATCCTCAGTGAATTCAACATTAACTTTATTAAGGAGTTTTTTTACAAAAATTGGGTTAAATTCTGATATTGGTGCTATGCTTGCAAGAGTTCCAAAAGGAGTTTTTGAAAACTTGCTTGATTTACTATCAAACAAACACAAATCAAAGACTGCTTTATCTTTTTCGTCAATTTCTCCATTAATATACGCCAATTTGGCTTTATCAAATTCACTATAATGTCTTATAATAGTTTCGCCAAAATCAAAATCAAAGGCATTTGTTGGATAATATTTTGCAAAAAGCCATCTAATGATTTCAGGTTCATATATATTAAGAAGTGCACCCGGTGTGATATTGTTTCCCGATGAACTATGCATGTCACCAAGCCCTCGAATGCCAAGCCAGCCATAACCTTGATATAATGGCGCTTTAATATTAAATATTTTGTCTGCAATAACAGTGCTTACTTCATAACTTCCGCCTGCTGCACTGTGGTCAATTCCGCCCGGTTCAAAATCAACGCCTTCCATCATCCAACGCATTGGCCAATCAACTTTCCATACAAGTTTTATCTTTGTGTAATCTTCAATATTTATTGTTTTTGTATTGCCACAAGCACAAGTATAAGTGACTGTTTTACAATCTTTGCTTATTGAATTGATTTTGGTTGTATCTTTATTGCAACAATCGCAATAAATATTAATAGGATAATAATTTTCACGATCCTCATCAGTTGCTTCTTGCGTTTTAAATTGCATCAGAATGTCATATATTTCTTTTCGTTTTTTAAGCGCTTGAATAATTTGTTTGGAATAACGCCCGCTCATATATTCTTTTGTTTGATATATAAAATCAACTTTAACCTCATTCATATGCAAGTCTTTTAATGCTGATTCAAATTCTTTTTCGAAGTATTCTGCATAACTGTTGAATTTTCCATTTGGATCCGGCACAAAAGAATAAGGCTTGCCAATCATACTTTCGTCTAATCCGCCAATATTTTTCGGTAGTTTTCTCAGCCTGTCAAAATCGTCCCAAGAAAAAAGCATTCTAACATTTTTGCCTAATGATTTTAATGCTTTTGCAACAAAATATGTCGTAACAAACTCACGATAATTTCCAATATGAACAGAACCAGATGGGCTGATTCCGGAAGCACAAACATATTCCTTTTTATTAGGATTTCGCTCTATAGTTTTCATTGCCAATTCATATGCCCAATGCATTTTTCACCTCACCTTGCAAAATTATAGCACATACTTCACTAAAAACAAGTTAATACTTGTGATTTTTTTTAAAAAAGTTACCAACTCTTAAGTGTTGATTGTTTCAGAGCAATAATTTCATAAACTGTTAAATTTCTAAAATGTTTTAAATTATTTGGATTTTTTACCTCTGTTTAGGTTTTCCTTTTTTATCTCTTCTATAAAATCGCTTAATTTATATAAAGTTTGTTCTTTACTGCCAAATGCCCGAACAGATACTTCTTCATTCGTTTTTTCTTTTTCTCCGACCACAACAATATATGGCACTTTCATAAGAAACGCATCTCTTATTTTTTTATTAATGCTTTCATTCCTTAAATCTGATTCTGTTCTGATATTTTCTTTTTCTAAAAGAGAGCAAACTAATTTAGAATATTCTTCTTGGCTTTCGTTAATATTTAGAATTTTAACTTGCACAGGTGCTAACCACAAAGGAAAAGCGCCAGCATAATGCTCAATTAAAATAGCCATCATTCTTTCTAAAGAGCCATAAATAACCCTATGAATCATAACCGGTTCTTTTTCTTCTCCGTCTGAATCAATATAAGTTAAACCGAATCTTTTTGGCATTTGCATATCCAATTGAATAGTTCCGCACTGCCATTCTCTTCCTATACTGTCTTTAACATGGATATCAATTTTAGGACCATAGAAAGCGCCATCTCCTTTATTTATCTTATAATCCAAATTTAAGTTTGTTAAAGTTTCTGCAAGTTGTTTTTCTGCAAGTTGCCATTCTTCTTCTTCGCCAATGTGGTCTTGTGGCATAGTAGATAATTCAACCTTATAAGTTAATCCAAAAGTGCTATAAACTTCATCAATAAGTTCCATTATATTTTTGATTTCATTAGGCACTTGATTAGGTGTCATATAAATGTGAGCATCATCTTGAGTAAAGCATCTTGTTCTTAAAAGACCACTTAAAGTTCCGCTTGCTTCATGTCTATGAACTTTTCCCAATTCACCAACGCGTAAAGGAAACTCTTTGTATGAATGAGGTCTTTCTTTGTAATGCAACATACCACCCGGACAGTTCATCGGTTTTATTGCATATGCTTCATCTTCTGCAACAAAAGTATACATATTATTTTTATAATGATTCCAATGTCCTGAAACTTCCCAAAGGGCTTTATTTAAAGCCATAGGAGTTTCAATTTCTTTATATCCTGCTCTTTTATGAACTTCTCTCCAATATTCTATCAATTTATTTTTTAAAATTAATCCATTTGATGTATATGTTGGCATACCTTTTGAATAATCAGAAATAAAAAATAAATCCAATTCTTTTCCTAATTTTCTGTGATCACGCTTTACCGCTTCTTCCATCATATAAAGATAATTTTTCATATCCTCTTTTTTAAGGAAGCCCAAGCCATAAATTCTTTGAAGCATTTTGTTTTTGGAATCGCCTTTCCAATATGCTCCTGCAACCTTATCAAGTTTAAAAGAATAACTTTTTAGCATTTTTGTGTTTGATATATGCGGACCTCTGCATAAATCAAAAAAGTTCGAACCTAAATAATAAACGCCTATCTTTTCATTTTCAGGAATTTCATTTATTAATTCAAGTTTATATGGTTGGTCAAAAAACATTTCTCTCGCTTCTTCTTTAGAAACTTCTTTACGTATAAAATCTTCATTTTTATTTATGATTTCCATCATTTTATTTTCAATTTTTTCAAAATCTTCTGGCGTTATTATCACTTCAGTATCAGTATCATAATAAAACCCATTTGCTACGGACGGACCTATTGCAAACTTTACCTTAGCAAATAATTCCTGCAAAGCTTTCGCCATGACATGACTCATACTGTGCCTATATAAACTTTCCCTTTCTTCCTTTTCTTCGTTTTCCATAAAATCCCCCATAATATTTTCTATGAAATAATATCACTTTCACTAGGAATTGTCAAATATCCCACCGAAAATCCGATAAAATTATTTTACAATATTTCTCCTTAAGAAAATTACAATAATGAAAAATTTTTTTTTATTTTAAATGCATTGATTTAAAATATATTAACCTAAATCCAAAAAACCCCGCTTATTTTCAAGGTAGAAAATAAATTCAGCGATTTAATAAGTTAATTTAAATAATGGTGTGTTGTTAATCAATGTGTATGTTTATTACAAAAATGAAAAAAGATAGGGTGTCGATGAAATGCTTTTTCAAGCAAACTCGCTCAGTACCCTACCTACAATTTTATAATAACAAAAGAAGCAAGTATCTTACTTGCTTCTTTCAACATATATTCAAACACTTTTCCAAAGATATATTTAACTTGGTTCGTATTTGGTATGCTTTGGCGGGCGAGTGGTAATTGCGTTTGAACACTGTTAAGCTTATTGTAATTTTCTTTTACATCTTCAAAAGACACTGATTCTGTGTCTTTTCCACATTTGATATAAAAGAACACTTCTGTTTTTTTATCACTAACAAATACTTTATTAACTAGATTATCTATAATCTTTTTTTGATATCCTTTGTCTTTTTCATCACCATGCAAAAGTTCTGTAATAAAATTCACAATATCTTTTTTAGTAATTTTATAACCTCTTTCAAGTTCTAATTGTGCTTGCTGATAGTATAAATCATCAAGCAATTTTTCATATTCTGTCATCTTTGTTTCAATAGTTTTTTGTAGCAATTCACTTTTTGCTTTTACAAAAGCATCAGTCAATTCTTCAACTTCTTTATTAATTTTTGCAATTTTTGAGTTTATACTTTTAAAGTTAGATTCATCTGTTTTCTTTTCATAATAGTTTAATACATCAGTAATAGCAATATCTAAATTTTCCTTTTCACTTAAAAAGTCTTTAACACAAATAGTAACATACAATTCCAAAGCATCTTTATTTTCTCGTTTTTTGTTACATTCGCCTTTTTTCTTTTTCTTACAAGCATAATAATAGTGTTTCTTTCCAAGCTTACTAGTTCCACCATCTGAAACCATTTCTGTTCCACAATGTCCACAGAATAATTTTCCTGTTAATAAGTAAGGAACTTTTGCGGTTGCTGTGCCACCAGCAAAATATTTGTTTTTATGAAGTCTTTTTTGAACATCTTCAAATAAAGTCATTTCAACTATTTTTGGATACATATTATTGCAAAGTCTTCCACCAAATAAGAATTCGCCAGTGTATTTTTTATTTACTAACCATTTATCAAAAGATTTGCCAGTAAATAGTTTTCCTTTCAATCTATAACCTTGATTGTTTAGTATTTCAGCTATTACTTTTTTAGTCGTGCCTTTAGCATATTTTTCAAAAGCAAATTTAATATACTTTGCTTCTTCTTCATTTATGGAAACTCGTTT
>JAQUUD010000060.1 GCA_028694075.1 Clostridia bacterium | reverse complement strand
CTTCATCGTTCATCGATGCCTCATCAATTCCCGCACCAAAGATGATGTTGCAAGATGGGTCAACAACTTGTTTAACCAAATCTGCAGCCTCATAAACTTGATCTAACGGCAAATCCAAACCGCCTTTGACATTTAACAATACGCCCGTTGCTCCTTCAATTGTTGTTTCTAAAAGCGGGCTTGAAACTGCCTGTCTTACGGCTTCAATCGTTTTGTTTTCGCCTTTGCCGTATCCCACGCCCATATGTGCAAGCCCTTTATTTTTCATTATTGAGCGAACATCGGCAAAATCTAAGTTGATTAAACCGGGTGTTACAATTAAATCTGAAATTCCTTGAATACCTTGACGAAGAACATCATCGGCATATCTTAATGCTTCAACCATTGGCGTGCCCTTAGGAAGCAAGTGGAACAACTTGTCATTTGGAATTACAACAAGCGTGTCAACATATTTTCTAAGATTTTCAAGACCTTTTTCAGCATTTTCAGATTTCTTTTTCCCTTCAAAACTGAAAGGTTTTGTGACAACAGCGATTGTTAATATTCCCATTTCTTTGGCAAGTTGAGCCACAACTGGAGCAGCGCCTGTTCCAGTTCCACCGCCCATACCGGCAGTAATAAAAACCAAATCAGTATCTTTTAAAATTTCACTTATGCTTGCTTTGCTTTCTTCTGCGGCTTTTTGACCAACATCAGGTTCAGCACCTGCACCAAGCCCTCTTGTAAGTTTTTCTCCAATCTGCAAGCACTGGTCAGCATTGCTCATAAATAAATGTTGTTTATCTGTGTTAACAGCAACAAAAGTGGCGCTTTTAAGATTTGCATTAATCATTCGATTAATTGCATTATTCCCGCTTCCGCCGACACCTATTACCTTAATATTAACGATTGGTCCAATATTTGTGTTGTTTTGCATTTTTTACACTCCTTATCCTAATTCTTGAATTATTTTCAAAAATCTTGCTTTTTAAAGAAATTAAATTGTTGTCATTTTTTCATCTAAACCTACTTAACCACTGATTTTTTTCTTTTTCTCTTAATTATTAAATGATTTTCATTAATTTATATTGCTGGTTTCAAACTTCAAGCAATTATACAATGTATTATTAATAAATAGCAAGTAAACTAAAACATTTTTATAAAAGTTTTAAAGCAAATGAGAGTACACTTGCTGTGGAAGCGTCGTCAGGTCTGTTAAACTCCACTTGTGCGGGCTTAATTAATTCAACATTAGTGCCAAGTTTTGCAGAAATATATTCACGAGCCCCTTTGATATAAAAAATTCCACCACCTGTTAAAAAAACCGGCATTTCTTGATTTTTTAAGCAACTTTCCAAACATTTTGCCAGCAGTGAAACAAACATATCCAAACGCTCAACCACAATTTGATTTGCGAGTTGTGCTTTTATTTTTTTTACACTGCACAATTCATCATCATCAACTTCATAAAAATCAGACGGCGAAGTTTTCAAAGACAGCACAATGCGTCTTTTTAATTTTTCCGCTTGCTTAACTGTTAAGTGCAAACATTCCGCCAAATCTCCCATTATATGCCCGCCACCAAGTGAAAATGAATACATTTGAATTAAACCTTTGCCTTTTTTGACTGCAACGGCAGTTGTTAAGTATCCGACATCAATCAAAATTGCGTTTCCAGTTAATGCTTCCTGATTAAACAAATATAACGCTTCGCAATAAATTGAGCAAACATAATTAACTTTTTGAATGCCTAAATTTGAAAGCCATTTATTCATATTTTTTATGAACTCATTTTCAATATAAATTGTGTTAACAAATGCAGTCATCTTAGAAGTTTTCATATTTAATTTTATTTCAATCACTTTTCTTTTATCATCTAAGATATGATAAATCGGCGCTATCGTTACAAGAGTATGATTTTCAACAATTTCAGATGCCATTAAATAAACTTCATCAATAAGAGTTGGAGTTAATTTTTTATTCGAGTTAAAACTTACGGTTATTTTTTTGTTTTTGCTTATGCAAAACTCCGACGGAACAGAAACAGTTAGTTCCTTAATATTTAATTTTGCGGTCAATTCAATATTTTCAATTGCCCGCCCAATTACTGCTTCCAATTTTTCTTCTTCGAAAAATTTACCGTCTGAAAATCCGGAATAATTGATACTGCTCTTTGCATAAGCAGTTAATGTGTTATTAAGCCCCTTACCGCCTGCCATAACTGTTATTTTTGAAGAGCCTATATCCAAAACGAATGCGACATTCTTTGCCATTATTGCTCCTGATTTTGCATAAATATTTATTTTATTTAATAATTATACACCATATTTTTTTTGTTTGTCAAACGATTTTTAATTAATTTTTAATCAAGTATAACTTTATGAGCAAAAAACTTCCCTTCAAGCGTTTCATAAATATAGAGTTCTGAATTACTTTTTTCATTATCTGCTATTAATGACACGGCTTCAAGATATAAATTGATTTTATATTCCAGATAGTCTTCTGCATCAACAATTATAGCCGAAAAACCTGTAAAATCCGTTATAACTAAAGCAATCATATATTTCATATGAATAACGCTTGCTTGCAATTCAAATTCAACTTCTTTAATTAAGCCTTTTTGTTCAACCGTTGTTCTATTATTTAATTTAAAAGCAGGTGAAAATTTTTTTATGGCATTATCTTCATCAATGCCAAAACTTAAAAAATCGCCTTCATTTAAATTAGTGTCAATTTCTTCATATCCAGTTATGACCATTGCATTTGTCTGAGTGTTTATGTAACCATCTGTTTCAAGTGTTAAAATACGCAAAATTTTTAATTCTTCGTCACAAATATAATAAGACAAATCATCGAACTGAATCGCAAAAATCTCTTCTCTTTCATAACAATGAATAATAATATCATTCGGGAAAATGATTTCTATATTAACAATTTTTATATAAGGATTTGCTTTTTCAATTTTTTCAGAAATAAAATTTTTATCCATAAAAAAAACACAGGAACCTGATGCGAACTCACCAGAATCAATGATTTCTTGTTCTTTTAATTCACTATTAAAAAGCGTTGTATCATTTCTAAAATCAACCGCAATATTATTTAAACCAAACAAAGTAAAGCATAAAATAATAATTAATCCAATAAATCCCAAAATTGAACTTATCCAAATAATGCTTTTTTTCATTTTTCCTCTTTGATTTAATAAATTTTTTGATTATGAAATTACTTATTTTTTGCGTTTTCTTCAAGATTAAATTTGTTGCGTTGCGCCTATTATTGATAACTAAAACGGTTTATTTTACCATTTTTGTTCCTAAAAAATTTTTTTCAGTTTCATTTTAACTAAAATTTTTTTAAAAAACTTATAAACAATAATAAAATGACAAAATGGTTTATATAAAAATATAAACCAACAAAACAATTCTGTCAAGGTAAAACTTAAATTTCATTTTTGGTTTTATTTTTTTATCATTTTTTTTCAGTAATAAACAAACGCTTTCGATTTTAACCTTAACGTAAAATGCGTTCTATCAATTCGTCTTTCATATGAATATAAAAAGGGAATTAATTCGAAAACAGAAAAAGAAAAAATAAGCATTGCGGTGAAGGCAACTTTTGAAAACTTATTCGCAAAAATTTTCGAATTTACACTGAAATTTTTTTTATATCTGCTCCCAAGTCTGCCAATGTTTGTTCAAAATTTTCATATCCTCTTTCAATTTGGGACACATTACCAACTGTGGTATAACCGTCCGCCATAAGACCGGCTAAAACAAGACCCGCACCGCCCCTCAAATCAGTGGCATAAACTTCGGCACCATATAAATTTTCAACTCCCTTAATTATTGCGTTTCTTTCTTTTATTATAATGTCAGCACCCATTTTAATGAGTTCGTTTGTATATTTATATCTTGTTTCAAACAAATTTTCAACAACCACTGATGTGCCTTTGCATGTTGAAAGCATTGCAACAATTTGAGGTTGCAAGTCGGTTGGGAAGCCCGGATATGGCATTGTTTCAATTTTTGTAATTGCATTATGTTTTCCCTTTGAGTTAATAATAATGCTATTATTTTTGCTCCATATTTTATAACAATTTTTATCTAATTTATCAGTTAATGCTTCCAAATGATTTAAATTTGCATTTTCTAATATTATTTCACCACCGCAAATGCCACAGGCAATAATATAAGTTCCGGTTATAATTCTATCGCTAATTGGTGTATATTCCACGCTATTTAATTTTTCAACACCCTTTATAGTAATAATGTTTGTGCCGGCACCTTTTATTTTTGCGCCCGCCTTGTTCAAAAAATTTTGCAGGTCTTCAATTTCTGGCTCTTTTGCACCATTTATTATTTTTGTTTCGCCTTTGGTAAGCACACCTGCCATCATAATATTCTCAGTTGCCCCAACGCTTGGAAAATCTAGATGCACAATTCCACCTTTCATATTTGAACCGTCGCAGGTTATATAACCCCTTTTGTCAATTAATTTAACATTTAATGCACGCAAACCTTTCAAATGAAGGTCTATTGGGCGAGTTCCGATATCGCACCCTCCGGGATAAGCCACTTTTGCTTTTTTAAAACGACCGAGTATTGCTCCCAAACTAAAAATAGAAGACCTAGTCAACATTGATAAGTTGCTAGGTATTTCATAATTAGTTAAATTTGTCATATCAAGTTCAATACAGCCATCATTAAGCGTTTTCTCTGCTCCTAAATTTTCCAAAATATTAGTCATATTTAATATATCTTTATAAAAAGGATAATTATTTAATTTTACTTTTCCTTCACACAGTATTGCACCTGCCAAAATCGGAAGATAGGCGTTTTTAGCACAACCAATTTTAACAGTTCCATATAATTTGTTACCACCCTTAATATGTAACTTTTCCATTTGTATCTCCAAATACATTGTATGGATACATTGGTTAAGTTGTGAAAAAATGCTTTTTAGTAGCATATAATATAAGTTTAAGAAACTGTTTTAAATTTTTATAAAATCCTATAAGCTAATGGATTTCATTAAAGCGCTTTTATCATTTGAACTTTTTTTGGTTTTTATCTTTAATATTCACAATATTATAGCAATATCAAAAAGAAAGTTCGGAAAATAAAATTCGATGTTATTCTACATTTTTTTACTTTGTAGTTAATCAAAAAATATGTTAATTTTAATTAAAGGAGAAATAAAATGAAAAAATATACTGAAATGAACAATGATAAGCGTAGAGAGTTATATAAGCAATTTCTATTTTTTTTGCAGTCAAAACATTCTTCAGGCACTGAACCAGAAATAAAATTATATGAGTTTGCACTGCGATATAATTTATTGCCAAAATATTACGATGACCATTTAACGCCAAAAGAATCACGTCCTATGTATAAAGGATATCTTTTGTTTTTGAAGGAAAAATTTGGAATTATTAATGATGATGACTTTAAAACACCTGTTTCTTTATTAAAAGATGATTATAATTTACATTATTCTGAAATTGAGTGTTATGGTTTTCCTTCTTTTAATGAATATATGGAAAAATCAACCGAATTCGGTCCTAAGGAAACAACAAGATTTCTTAATGATTTATATAGAAGTTTTTGCTTTGATAAGTTGCGTTGGCAAGCAAAACGCAAAACAATCTCAATGAGCAATTATAGATCGTATATAATAAATCGGTTTCAAGATGAAATATTAAATAAAAATGAAACAAATATTCAGAAAATATCTGATAAACTTAGATATAACATCTTCACATTGCCAATATATGAAAAAGACAAAGCCGTTTTACGCGAGTATTTGAATAATATTACAAATGCTTTAACATATCACAATGCCTTAAATCAAAAAGATTATTATAGAAGTTTTTGCTTTGATGAGTTACGTGGGCAAGCAGAAAAAAGAGAAACTTTAATCAGCAGTTATAAAATTAAAATGATAGATCAGTTTCAGAATGAAATTTTATATAAAAATGAAATCAACATTGAAGCAATATCTGATAATCTCAGTCATAACATCTTAAAATTGCCAATAACTGATGAAGACAAAATTGACTTGAAAGAATATTTAATATATGTTACAAATTCATTAACTTATCACAATGCTCTCAGGCAAATGAATTTGAATATAATAGAATTTTTTATGGAATGCCAAAAATTAAAATCAGATATTAAACCAACAAAAAATCAAAAAGATTTGGTCGGCATAGAAAAATAAATAATCTTGAAATTATGCAGTTAGAGAAACTGGCATAATTAGAGAAAAAGTTGATTTGTTTAGATTTTTTCAAAATTATTTTTTTGCCCGTTTTTGTTTATGTCAATATTTTAGTCAGTTTTTGGATTTTCTGCTTTCTCATTTTTTTCTTCTTTTTTCACAGTTTTTGTTTTTTCCGCAGTTTCTGTTTTGTCTTCTTTTTCTACCTTGGTTTTTTCATTTAAAGTTTTAGCATTTTTATCTGCCATCTTGTCCTTTTCTACTTTTGACTCAGTTCTGCCTTTTATTTTCAGTCCATAAGTTTGAATAATATCTTCTGGAATTTCTTCAATGCTTGATTTTCTTGTTTCTTTTGCAATCGGCTCAGCATTCATAACATTTTGCGCTTG
>JAQUUD010000059.1 GCA_028694075.1 Clostridia bacterium | reverse complement strand
TTGAATTTTTATCGCAAATTGAAGAAGAACACAGCATTATAACCAGCGTGCTAAGATATCGAAAAATTCAAAAATTAAAAAGTACTTATATTGACTCATATAAAAAAATCGTTAATGAGCAAAATAATATTATTCATACGGTATTTAATCAAATGTTAACTTCGACGGGTAGGCTCTCATCAAGCGAGCCAAATCTTCAAAACATACCAGTACGAGATGATGAAGGCAAAGGTCTTAGAAAATTGTTTGTTAGTAGATTTGAAAACGGGCAAATAATTTCAGCGGATTACAATCAAATTGAGTTAAGACTTCTTGCACATTTTAGCGAAGATGAAACATTGTGCAATGCGTTTATTAATAATAAGGATATTCATACATCAACTGCTTCTCAGATTTTCGGAATCAATGAAAAAGATGTTACAACAACACTGCGAAGACAAGCAAAAGCAATCAATTTTGGCATTATTTACGGTATAAGTGATTTTGGGCTTGCTCAAAACATTGGAATTTCTAGACAATTTGCAAAAGAATACATTGATAAATATTTTGAAAAGTATCCGAAAGTTAAAGAATATATGGAAAACAATATAAAACTTGCTAAAGAAAATGGTCAAATTGGAACAATTTTTAATAGAGTAAGACGAATTCCAGAACTTAATTCCGCAGTTTATTCTGAAAGAATGTTTGGAGAGCGAGTTGCAAGAAATATGCCACTTCAGGGCTCTGCGTCGGATATTATTAAACTTGCAATGATAAAAATATATAATGTGTTTAATCATCAGAATTTGAAAAGTCAATTGGTTTTGCAGATTCACGATGAATTGATTGTTGATGTTTATCCGACTGAGATTAGTGTTGTAAAAGATATTCTTAAAAAATGTATGGAAGATGTTGTCGCATTGAAAGTCCCGCTGATTGTTGAAATTACAAGCGGAAAAACTTGGTCGGATTGTAAATAAAAAGTTAGTTTTTATTTTTTTAAATGTATAAAAATTGAATTTTAAAGAGATTTATTTTTGTTTAAACTTTTTAAATCGTATTAAAACTTATTTAAATGTGCGTTTTTTTATTTTTTAACATAATAATTTATTAGAAAATTGTTAGTACTTGGTAATTTGAGGTCAGTTTAATTAAATAAAAAAATAAATATTTCAGTTATAATTTATATATAAGATAGACATCTTATAAAAAGTTTAGATGGTTTAAAAGTTTGCAGTTATATGCGGGTGGAAGCCCGGGCTTTGAAAAAGCCCGGGCAAGTGCAAGGCACTTGCCGAAATTTTTGGCAAAGCCAAAAATTTTCTTCCGCCCGCAGTTTTCGTTTTAAGGAAAAATCAAATTTTTAATTCGTAATATTTATATCAATATTAAGAAAAATATTACTTCTTAGAATATGTGATTTTGCCAATAATTTAAAGAATATTTAACAGTTATAAAAAATTATATAAGTTTTTGCCTTATATGAAGATTTTTTTCTAAATTTGTAATGTATATATCAAACATTCTAATAATCAAATCCAGCAGATACTTTTAAAAATTTAGATTGTGATTGTTTTACATTCAATTATTGCTGAATCATCCAGTCGGCATAGATGCCATAACCTTTTGTTGGGTCTGAAACAAACACATGTGTGACCGCTCCGATTAATTTTCCGTTTTGCAGTATCGGGCTTCCGCTCATACCTTGCAAAATTCCTCCCGTTAATTTTAACAACCTTTTATCCGTCACTCTGAAAACAAAACTTTTATCATTTGATTCAGGTTGATATGATGTTTTAATAATTTCAATGTCATATTCCTCACGCATACCACTCACTGAACTTACAATTTTAGCACTGCCAGTTTTTATTGTCATTCGGCTACCGATTTCTGCCACTAAATTATTATCAACCAAACTTTCAACATCTGTGACTGTTCCATAAACTCCAAACTTAGTATTTTTTTCAATCACACCTTTCCCGTTAACGCCTTGCAAAAAAATACATCTTAACTCTCCGGGGCTGTTTTTTTCAGCTTTGTTAATTCCAATTAAATTGCATTTATAAATTTTTCCATCTTGAATTGGAATTTCAACGCCTGTTTCAAAATCTGTTATTGCGTGCCCTAAAGCCCCGAAACCGCTATCGCTTTGCTTTACAAAAGTCAAGGTGCCGATTCCGCTTGCGTCATCTTTAACCCATAACCCAATTTTGTAATCTCCACTTTGTAAATCCTGCTCAGGAACAATGTTGCAAGATAAAATTTCGCCGTTTCTTAAAATACTTAAAACAGCGGTTTTCCCATAATTGTTTGCCAAAAACTCAGGTATATCATCACAATCTGTTATATTAGTATCATTAATTTTTAAGATAATGTCGCCTTCTTTAATTTCAATACTTTTAACGGTTTCAACTCCGCCATCAGCAGACAAAATAGTGTTACTGCCTACAACTAACACACCTTTGGTCTTTATTGCAAAGCCAAGCGGTATACCGCCAATATAAACATCTTCGCCTTTGTTTATTTCAACTTCAATTTGTTTTAGTGGAATATAACCAAAAAGTTTGAGCCACATTGTGCCGTAAGAACTTTTGTCTTTTCCTGTCTTAATGTCAGAAAGTTCTACTTCAATATAATTGCCAAAAGTTTTATCTTGATTGATAAACTCGACATCTTCATAAGAGATAATTGCTTGCTCTGGCAATGCCATTATGTCAGAATAATTTATATTCAACCCCAATGTAACAAACATTCCTGCAAGTAAAATCCCGCAAAATTTTAGTATAAGTTTTTTAAACATTATTCCCTCCGGCAATATAAAATTTAGTTTTAATTAAACAGCAAAAATTATTCTACAATGTTTTGTTATAATTTATAATTTTTAAAAGCGGTTTTTAGAATAATGCCAAAAAATAGCGAATAAATTATATTATAATGAAATCTTATGCCATTTTATGTAAATTATCAAATATTAAATATGCTTTAGTTGCCAACTTTAAAAGAAATAGATTCATATATTTTTTAGCGTTGTTTTTATCAATTTTAGGCTTGATAACAGGAATTTTTGTGGCAATTAAATGCGGTGTCACCTTAAGCACTTTGACAAATTATAATATTTGTTTATATTCAAATTCTGAGCTTGTAACCTTTTCATATTTCTTTATAAGGCTTTTGTCGTACACTTGTTTTTTGTTAATTCTTGCAGTATGTTCGTTGACGGTCTACTTAGTCCCTGTCGGTCTAATTTTAATAACATATAGGGCGTATTTAGTTGGCTTTAATTGCTTTTTGCTAATAATGCTTTTCGGCGTAAGTGGTGCAATAACAAGTATTTTAATAATATTTCCTATTCAAATTATTATCACTGTGTTGTTTATAATATATTTCACTTTAATGATAAACAGGGCAGAGCAAAAGAGAAAATTCGGTTGCTTCAATATGAGTTTTTTAAAAATTTTTATGATTTTCTTTATGATTTTAACCTTGCTAAATTTGATTGAAACCATTTTGCTTATTGTGTTGAATGCTTCGGTTATTTGCCCGCTGTAAAAGTTGATTGAAATTATTAATTGTTAGTTGACGATTTTTTTATAAAAAGATAAAATTATGAATTCAGTTTGTAAAAATTATAATTTGTGATATTATATATTTAATCTTAAAATTATTTAATTTTAAAAAGGATTATAATATGAAAGAAAAAGTTAAAGATATTAATGATGCCAAAAAGGGTGCAATAAATAAGATAAAAACAAAAGCAGTAGCAGTTATTAAAGGGATAAATGAAAAAATCAAAAAAGTTAAACCCGATGATGATTTAAATATAAATTCAGTTTCAAATTTTGAAAAAATAGACGAGAAAATAAAAAGTTTTAACCCGAAAATCGCACTTATTTTAGGTTCAGGTTTTGAAAAATTATTAGTATTAGAAAAAAAATTTACGGTTAGTTATGAAGAATATGGCTTGAAATATAAAAATGTTGAAGGGCATAAAAGAGAATTTGTTTTCGGATATTTTAATAAAATTCCGGTTATGCTTGCAAGTAGAGTTCATTATTATGAATCTGGTGACACAAAACAAATTATTGAATTTTACAAGACATTGTATAATATTGGCATCAGAACCGTGTTGGCAACAACAGCGGTTGGTGGTATCAATAAAAAATTTAAAGCAGGGGATATAATGCTGATAAAGTCGCATATTAATATGTCCGGAACAAATCCGCTTATTGGTTTGCAACCCATCAGATTTTTAGATTTGAGTGATGCTTATGACAAAAAACTAAGGTTTATAGTAAAAGATATCGCAAAGCAGAAAAAGATTAAAATTTGGGAAGGCGTGCATATGCAGGTTAGCGGTCCAACTTATGAAACACCAGCGGAAATTGTGGCTTTCAGAAATTTGGGGGCGGATACAATTTCAATGAGCACCGTGCTGGACTGCATTTGTGCAAATTATTTCGGGATAAAATTTATCGCTTTTGCGGGCATTACAAATAAGGCAACAACAGAAGACAGCAAGCCGTTAACTCATAAAGAAGTGGTTGAAACGGGTACCCTTATTTCAGAAAAACTTAAAATTATTGTAAAAGAATTTTTAAGTAGCGTATATAATAACAAATTATAATGTATAAAATAACAATTTTTTCAAAAACTATCTTTCAGAAAGGGAAGGTAGTTTTTTTATGAAAAGATTATGTGTTTCTATATTTTGTGTATTATGTATTTGCATAGCACCAATATATTGTGGTGGTATGCAAAATTTTGTATATGCGGATACAGATTTCAAAGTTGATGCAAAGGTCGGCTTTTTGATGGATTATAATTCCTGCGAAATTTTATATGAGCAAAATGCCGATGCTGAATTGCAGATTGCAAGTATGGTGAAATTGATGACGATCTTTCTCACTTTGGAAG
The DNA here is from genome assembly GCA_028694075.1 of Clostridia bacterium. Lineage (GTDB taxonomy): Bacteria > Bacillota > Clostridia > Christensenellales > UBA1242 > UBA5489. The sequence goes on along the minus strand of JAQUUD010000059.1, from coordinate 1,726 downwards.
AACTTGAAAATGATAAACTTAACCTTACAGACAAACTTACAACAACAACCAATGCTTCCGGTATGGGCGGTTCTCAAGTTTTTATTGACCCAAATGTGCAGTATACGATTGAAGATATGTTGAAAAGTGTTATTATGGCTTCGGCTAATGACGCAAGTGTGGCGCTTGCGGAACATATTGCTGGAAGTGAAGAGGGTTTTGTTAAAAGAATGAATAAAAAAGCAAATGAGTTGGGAATGAAAAACACTGTTTATGTAAACTGCTCAGGTTTGCCAGCACCTATGCAACACTCAACAGCCCGCGATACTGCAATAATTTTATCAAAGATTGTGCCTAATGAAATTTATCATAAATTTAGCACGATTTGGATGGATAGTTTGGTTCACCCCTCGGGCAGAAAAACAGAATTGGTTAATACAAATAAATTAATAAGATATTTTAACGGGTGCGATTCTGGAAAAACTGGCTCAACCGATGAGGCGGGATATTGCCTTTCGGCTTCCGCAGTTCGGGATAATATGAGATTAATTGCCGTTGTAATGGGGGCAAAATCAGGCAAGGAAAGATTTAATCAAACCGCTAAATTATTCAATTATGGCTTTGCAAATTTTTCTAATGAAAAACTTTTATCCAAAGATAAACCTTTATCAACAATAAAAGTTAAGAAAAGCGAAGTTGGACAAATTGAAGCATACGCAAGTGAAGATTTTTATGGAATTGTTAAGAAGGGCGAGAAGGGTAACTGGGAAGTAAGCACCGAAACAGTTGACGCTGTGACAGCACCGATGAAAGCCGGCGATAAAGTTGGAAATGTGATTATTTCTAAAAAAGGCGTCGTAATAAAAGAAATTCCAGTGGTTTTAAATCAAGATATTGAAGTTCTTTCGTTTGGTCAAGGGTTTAAAAAGATTGTTGGGTATTTTTAAAAATTGAAAAATAATAAGTATTATAAAACTTGTAATATTAAATTTATTAATTAAACAAAAAATTTATTATTTAATTTAAACAAAAGATTAATTTCATTAAACAGAAAAATATATTTAAAAGCAATATAATTAACTTGGTTTTAAAAATCACTTGCAAAGTTAATGATTTTTAAATATAATTAAATTTATGTTATATTTTTTATCTTTAAATGAAGCACCTGAAATTATATTGACGATTGTGCTAGCATATTTTCTAGCAGTGTGCATTGCAATATCTTTTCACGAATATGCTCATTCATTCTCTGCATATAAGTGTGGAGATATAACGCCTAAGGCTAATGGCAGGTTAACGTTAAATCCTTTTGCTCATTTTAGCGGATTGGGGCTTTTAAGTTTTTTGATTGTGGGTTTTGGCTGGGCAAAGCCTGTTAAAATTAATCCGAACAATTTTAGAAATCATAAAAAGGGGTTGATTGCTGTTTCGTTAAGCGGAGTTTTAACGAATTTGGCACTAGCGTTTTTGTTTTCTGGAGTGCTAAGCGTTTTGGGAGCAGTTGAATTAGATTATTCCAATTTAATGATAAATTTTATTTATTACTTTGTTTATTTTTGTGTGGTTTTAAACCTTGCATTATTCATATTTAATTTATTGCCTATTTATCCGCTTGATGGGTTCAATTTTTTGGCAACCTTTTTAAAGTATGATAACAAATTTGTGCAGTTTATGTATAGATATGGTCCAATTTTATTAATAATTGCAATTATGCCGGTTTTTTATGGGCAATCATTACTTCAATTAT
>JAQUUD010000058.1 GCA_028694075.1 Clostridia bacterium | reverse complement strand
GGTACGATAATGAAGATTGCACTGGTGTCGCAACAACCGCGATTGCATTAGGCTCAACTGGTGCAGTTGAATTATATGCAAAATGGGTTGCGACAAATTATACGATAACTTACGAACTAAATGATGGAACAAATAATGTTGGAAACCCAGCAACTTACACAATCGAAACAACAACTATAACATTAGCTGGCCCAACAAAAGCAGGTTACGAATTCACCGGTTGGACTTATGAAGGTCAAGCAACTCCAACATCGAATGTTACAATTCTCTTGGGAAGTTATGGCAATAAAACCTTTACTGCAAATTGGGAAGTAATAGCTTATACAGTTTCGTTTAATACAAACGAAGGTAATGAAATTGAAGAAATTGATATTGAGTACGGCGAAGACTTGGAAAGTCTGTTGCCAACTCCAACTAAAGCAGGTTATGTTTTTGCAGGTTGGTATACCGATGCTGACTTAACAGAAGAATTTGATGCTGAAACAATGCCAGCATTAGATGGTGAAACTTTAACATTATATGCGGCTTGGGAAGTGGCGACTAGCAATGATTACATTTATTTTGCAATTGGTTGCTGTGTTCTTCTACTGCTCTTGTTAATTGGCAATTTCTTAACAGTTAGATCAAGAAAAAACTTAAATAAATAAATTATAAAGCAAAAAATTTAACTAAAGCCCCGCCGAATTTAATTCGGCGGGGCTTTTTAATTGGCTTGCGAATATTTATAAAAAGTTTTACTTGCTATCAAATAAGTAAAAATTATTCGAAGTAAAAAATAGGAAATTAAGTGATAGTTTAAGTTGAAATTAATATTAATATGAAAAATAAAAATATTATATTTGATTAATCGTTTATTCCAAAAAAGATTTAATAAAATTGATTAACTATTGTAGCACTAATTATTTTTACATTTTCAAATTTAAAATTGGCGTTTTAATTAAAAAAAGAATTTGCAAAATTTTAAAATTGAATTACACTTATTGACAAAATCTAAAAAAATGTTATACTTTATTTAAAGATACAATTAATTTTTAACAATATAAAACTTTAAACAAGCGCTTAAAAAAAATAGGAGATTCATATGATTCCAGAACATAAAGGGGCGGAATATACAATACTTGATATATCAAATAAACGCAAAGAAATTTCATTACTCGAAGAAATAGCTTTGAGAGAAACAATCCAATCAGGAATTTTCGCTTTGGCGGGCGCCGCTTTTGGAATTGGCAGTGCCAGTTTATGTTGGCTGGAAGGTGCTAATGTTTTTAGTATAGTGGGATCTATTCTTTCAATATGTTGTATAGGGAACGCGATAGAAGATTTTAAAGATAAAAACGAAATATTGCGTGAAAGAAATGTGGCATTAAGAATTCTTAAAAAAATGGAACAAAAAATGGAACAAAAAATACTACAAGATGAACGAAGTATGTAATAAAAAAACGAAGCCCTAGTACTTGTGCTAAGGCTTCGTTTTAAAAAGTGAAAAATAATATTAAATTAATAAAGAAAAGTATACTAAGACAGAGATTTAACGGATTTGCGCCCCTAATTTTGATTTCAAACTGTCAACAATTTTGTTTGTGCAGTTGTCGATTTCATTTGAGGTTAATGTTTTGTTTAATGAACCAATTGCAAGTTTAAAAGTGAGTGATTTTTTGTTTTCTGGAACTTGTGCACCTCGATATTCGCCAACAAAAACAAGACCTTTGAGCAATTCGCGTGTAGCATTGTTGCTTTTAATAACTTTTTCAACATCTTCCCATCTGATTGATAAATCAAACAATAAAGATAAATCACGCTCAGTCATCGGATATTGTGCCAAATGTGAAAACTTATTTGTTCGTGAAGGATAAAGTTGAATTGCCTCAATATTTAGCTCAAACAAAACAACTGAACTGTTTTTGATACCGCAATCCAAAGCGATTTTGCGGGATAATAAACCAAAATTACCAATTGTTTGACTATTTTGAATAATGTTTAACCAAACAACATTATCCGCCCATATAGGCTTTTCCGTTCTTTCAAAGTTAAATGGCAAAGCGTTTGTATAACGTGGCAAGGCTTCCAAAGTGCCCTTTGCTTTTCTAAACAATTCGTTTACACTTTCCATTTCGCCAACAAAAGCACCTGCTACATTAAGTTGTTGAAGAGGCAAAAGTTCTTTTTCATCATTAATGACTTTATAATCTTTATCAAAAAACACTAACGCCGATTCGAAAATATTGAATTCATTAAAATAACGCAAATTCTCAGAAACCACTTTGCAAAGATTTGGCAACAATGATGAGCGAAGGAATTTTTCGCTTGGCGATGGCGGGGTTGATAATGACAGCATACCTATCGAATCGCCTAAAACTGCTTTTAAATATTCTTCATTAATCCAAGGATAAGAAAATATTTCATTAAAATTGCATCTGAATGCCAAATATTCTTTAATTTTTCTGGTTATATCGATTTTCGGTTGATTTATTGCCCCGTTAAAGGTTGTGCCTATTGATTTTGGCTCAAAATTTTCCAGCCCATACATTCTTGCAACTTCTTCCAAAATGTCATCAGAAATCGAAACATCGCCAGTTGAACGCCACGACGGGACTGTAATGTGCATAATGTCATTTTCTTGTTTAATCTTGAAGCCCAAAAGTTCAAGTTTCTGTTCAACGGTTTTAAAGGATATGTCTTTCCCTAAACGCCTAATTAGCCACTCATAAGAAACATCAATTTTGTTGTTACTAAGTTTTGTTGAATAATTATTGCAAAAAGCGGTTATTTTCATTTGCGGGAAAACTTTGGAAAACAATTTCATTGAAATAGAAAGTGCCAAGTCGCACCTTTCGGCATCAATGCCTTTTTCGTTTCTCATTGAAGATTCCGTTCGGCAGTCATATTTAACAGCGGTATGTCTTATTGTTATTGGATCAAAATTTGCAATTTCTAAAACGACCTTATTTGTAGTTTCAAAAACCGAGTCTTTTTTTCCTCCAATAACACCGGCAAGCCCAATTGCACCTTCATTATCAGCAATAATCAAATCTTTTGTTGATAAACTCAACTCTTTTCCATTTAACGCTAAAAGTTTTTCATTTTTTGCAAGGCGAACAGTTATATCGCCTTTCAAATTATCAAAATCAAATGCGTGAGTTGGCTGTCCAACATCAAGCATTACATAATTTGTGATATCTACGAGTGCATTAATCGGACGCATTCCCACACGCCACAAACGGCTTTGCACTTCAAATGGCGAAGTTTTCGCAGAAACACCTTCAATTTTTAAGCCAATATATCTACGGCAAAGAGAAGGTTGTTCAATGTTGACTTTTAATTCAGTGACTTTTGGGACTTTATATTCTTCAATCTCTTTTAACGGGAAATTATATAAAGCAGAGATTTCTCTTGCTAATCCATAATGACCCCACAAATCAGGACGGTTCGTCAGTGATTTATTGTCGATTTCTAAAATAAAATCATTTAAGCCCAAAGCAGTGGCAAGCGATGTGCCTGCGCTTGCAGAGAAATCTGACAAATCTGAGATTTCGGCATCGTTTTTGCAAGGAAGCAAGTCAGACAAACCTATTTCAGAAGATGCACAAATCATTCCATAACTTTCAACCCCACGAACTTTTGCATTTTTTATTTCAACAAGCTCGCCTTCGCCGTGCCACTTAACAAGTGCGCCCGGCAAAGCAACCGCCACTTTCATATTGTTTTTGACATTAACACCGCCACAAACAATATCGCGGATATCCCCATCACCAATGTCAGTTCTGCAAATTTTCAACTTGTCTGCATTTGAATGTGGGAGCACTTCTTTAATTGTACCAACAATAATTTTTTCGAATTTTTTGCCTAAATCAATTATGTTTTCAACTTCTACCGTTGACATTGTTAGGTCATAAGCAATACGTGAAAGTTCCAAATCTGCTGGAATTTCAACATAATCCTTTATCCAGTTTAATGATAATTTCATCTTTCTCTCCTATTTAAACTGCCTTAAAAATCTTAAATCTCCGCTATGGAATAATCTGACATCGTCTATTCCATAACGCATCATAACCAAGCGGTCAAGTCCAATATTAACATAAAATCCGGTATATTCTTTTGGGTCTAAACCTGCGGATCTTAGCACATTAGGGTGTATCATACCTCCCGGCATTATTTCAATCCAACCTACATTTTTGCATACACTGCAACCTTTTCCACTGCACACCAAACAATTCATATCAATTTCAAAACCCGGCTCAACAAACGGAAAAAATCCCGTACGCATTCTCACTTTAACTTTTTGCCCGAACACTTTAGATAAGATGCTTTCAACTAATATTTTACCAGATGCAAAAGTTAAGTCCTTGTCAACAATTAGTGCTTCATACTGAAAGAACGCTCTTTCATGGCGTGCATCAGTGGATTCATTACGATAAACTTTGCCTGGATAAACAAATCTAAAAGGCGGTTTATGTGTTTGCAAATATCTCACACTTCCTCCGGTAAGATGCGGACGCAAGCAAAGTCTTTTTCCGCCCTTATAAGTGTCGTGTCCTTCCAGCCAATATGTGTCCATACTTTCACGAGCGGGGTGGTCTGGCGGGAAATTTAATTTGTCAAAGGCATAAAGTTCGCTTGTTATTTCTTTTTCTTCAAATATTTCAAAACCCATTGAACGAAATGTGTCATTTAAATCATAACACATTTGCGTGATAGGGTGCAGGGACCCGCTTGAAGGCATTGTTCCCGGCACAGAAAAATCAAAGTCTTCTGAAATCTCAGATGCCTTAATTTGAATTTCTTCTTTTTTTGCATCAAAAAGCGCTGACAACTTTTCTTTAATTTGATATGCCAAGCCACCAATTTCGCGTTTTTGCGTTGCATCTAATGTCGGTATTACTTTCAATGCTTCCGTTAAAGTCCCTTTCTTGCCAATAATTGAAGCCTTAACATCTTGTAACGCCACTAATGTTTTTACATCGGCTATTTTATTTTCACCATCTGAAAGGATTTTCTGCAATTTTTCTTCCATAAAATTTCTCCATATATTTTCTAGCAATTTCTTTTTTCTTCAATAAATTTCTTTTTTTCTTTTTCAATTTTTGGATTTTTAAATAAATCGGTTTTTATAAAACAAAAAAATCTCATAATTTTTTATTAAATAAGAATGAAATAAATTTTTACAATTATTAAATCATAAATTTTTTTTATATCAAAACAATTTCATAAAAAACCTATTATTTTTGTTGATTAATCCAAATTTTCATCATTAATTTATGTGGAAGAATTTTGCTTAATGCAAAAAATACTTTTGACATAAACCCATAAAACGAAACTTCTTTTCTTTTGCGTGCGGATTTAATGCCTCTTGCAACAACTTTTTTTGCATCATACATTACAATATATTTTTTAATTCTATCATTTTCCTTGCTTTCTGCTCGCTTGAAAAATTCTGTTTTGGTCCAAAAAGGACATACACAGGTTACGCTTATTTTCCTATCTTTTAATTCGACATTTAAACCTCGTGAATAACTTAAGACAAATGCTTTTGTTGCGGCATAAACATTTGCAAAAGGCACAGACAGCCAACTTGCCATTGAACCAATATTTACAATACGGCTTTTATTAGGCATATAAGGTAGTGCAGATTTTGTCATTCCAACATATCCCCTGCAATTTAAGTCTATCATACCAAGACTATTCAACATTTCAATCTCGTCATATCTTCCAAATTTACCATATCCGCTACAATTTATAAGCCACAATACTTCGGGCTTGAATTTTTCAAGTTCGGATTGAATAATTCCAAAACTTTCTACTAAAGTTAAGTCTAAGCCAAAAGTTCTGATCTTGGTTTTCATTTCGCTTTGCAAATTATCAAGTTCAGTTCCTTTCAAAGCCACTGCCCAAATTTCATCAAGCCCATCATTGTCGAGTCCAAGTGCAAATTGTTTTCCTATTCCGCTTGAAGCGCCAGTTATTAATGCTATTTTCATATGTTCCACCTCTTATAATTCATTCTAACATATTTTATTATTAAAAGTAAACAAAAACTAAATCAAGAAAGGGAAAATTAGAAAATTTTTATTCGAAAATTGAATATTAACTTTTTTGGTCGTGTAAAGATTTTATAATTAAATTAAAATTCAACTTAAATCTAACCATCTTAATAATTAAAAGAATAAAAAAAATATTCACCTCTTTTAGCAAGGTGAATATTCATTATTTATTTAGGCTATTCGAGTAATATTTAAATTTGCACTTGCTCCGCCAATATTTGTTACAGCAACTGCGACTGCTGTTGGCATTATTGATAAGAATTCTCCGGCTGTTAAACTTAATATCACTGTTGAATTTGTTCCTGCACTAATACTTATTGCCCTTTCTGTCCCAACCACTGCCACGCCATTAACGGCTAAGAATATGTTATTTCCTGCAACTGCGGTAGGTGCAGCATTAATTCCATATCCGATTAAATAAGCCCCTGTATCTGGAATAAACACACTGTCGGCAACAACACTTAAATTGCTGGCCGTAATTGTGCTTGGTAAATTAACAGGTACGCCAGTTGTAATCACCTGAGCGGCTGGATCAAAAAAGCTTCCGAATGTGTCAAAAGCCGGGCCAGTTGCACCCGTTGCACCCGTTGCACCCGTTGCACCCGTTGCGCCAGTTGCACCAGTTGCACCAGTTGCGCCAGTAGGTCCTGTTGGACCTGTACAACAACATTGATTGCCGATTGGACCA
>JAQUUD010000057.1 GCA_028694075.1 Clostridia bacterium | reverse complement strand
TTCTCAAAATTTGAAAAATAATATACAAACAAAAGAATTAAAACATATCCGAAAAAGAAAAAATATTGTGCTTATTGACAGCGGAATTGGTGGACTTTTTATTTTGAAAGAATGTATAAAATTAATTACAAATTATAACTTCATTTATGTTGCTGACACTGTCAATATGCCATACGGCAACAAGAGTAAGAGAAAATTGACAAAAATAGCCGATAATCTGATTGCCGAATTAAATGCTGAATATAATCCCGATATTTTTGTTTTGGCGTGCAACACATTAACAGTAAATACAATTCAATTCTTGCGAAAAAAATATGATAAAGAGTTTGTCGGGATTGAACCTGCATTAAAACAAGCAAGAATATTCGGAGGAGATACAATAATTTTTGCAACACGTTCAACCTTAAAATATTACGGCAAACTAAATAGAAAATGCACAGGGGAATTGAAACAAGAATATAAAGAAAAAAATTTGCGGTTTTTCAATAATGATAAAGTTTTTAAAGTTTATATGCCAGATTTGCCGATGAAGATTGAGCAAAATTATAATAATTTTAAATCATTAACCCCAATTTTATTAAATAAATTTGACAGAACAAACTATAAAAATGTTGGCAATTTAGTTTTGGGTTGCACTCATTTTATTGCAATAAAAAAAGAACTTCAACAAATTTTTGGCGAAAATGTCCAAATTTTTGATGGTGCAATCCCCGTTGCAAAAAGAGTTTTAAGTTTAACTCAAAGCAAAAATTTAAAATTCAAAGCAAAAAATGAAGTGGAAGTTGAAAAAAATATAAAAACAAAAAATGAAGTTAAATCAGAAAACCAAAAAATAAATAAAGTTGAGAATGAACAAGATAATAAAACAGCAGATAAAAATGATGAAATGCCTACTGCTTTAAATCTTAGCAGAATTAGGTTTTTAGTAACTGACGGCAACCCAAGCAAAAAAGCCTTGCTTAAACAATATTTCTTTAAAATGTTGTAAAATTTTAATTTTGAAATTCAACTGATGCTTTGAGAAATCAAGGCAGTTATTTTTATTTGTATTTTTGTGCAAAATATGTTAAAATTTACTTTGTGCTAATTATTAATAATAAATTTTCAGGAGAAGAATTTTGGATTATATAATCAATAACTTAGTTTTTTTTATAAATATCCTTTTGGTTATTTCAATGATTTTTCTGGAAAGGAAAAAGCCGGAAGTCATTGTTTCGTGGACCATTCTTTTTGCATTTTTGCCACTTGTTGGCTTTGTATTATATATTTTAATCGGCGGTGGATTGAGTTTCAAAAACCGCAGAATGCTTAAAGCCAAGCATTTTTATGACGATAAATTTCAAAGTTTTTATCGTGAAATCGAAGAGGGTGGGGATATTATAAGAAACAGAAAAATATCTAACCTTATTCGTTTTAATATATTAAATGCTAAAAGTGTTCCAACTTTTGGAAATAAAATTGAAATTTTTAATGATGGCAAAGACAAAATTGACAGTTTGATAACGGATATAAAAGATGCAAAACATTCCATAAACTTGGAATATTATATTTTTGATGATGATTTTGTGGGTAAGGAAATTATGAATTTGCTTTGTGAAAAAGCGAAATCAGGCATTAAAGTAAAACTTATTTACGATTCGGTTGGTTGTTTGGGTGCGCCAAGACGCTTTTTCAATAAATTAAAAAAAGCGGGAGGAGAAGTGAGAGAATTCTTTCCGCCACTTTTCAATATAAGAATGATTAACCTTAAAATGAATTATCGTGACCATAGAAAAATTGCTGTTATTGATGGTAAAATTGGATATGTTGGGGGCATTAATATCAGAAAAGACCATTTGGGATATAGTAAGAAACTTTCACCTTGGCGTGACACACATCTCAAAATAAAAGGACAAGCAGTATATGCACTTCAAAACACATTTTTTAATTTCTGGCAGTTTTGTGCAAAACAGGATAGGGAAACCAAAGAATATGTTAAAGAAGGTTATTTCCCAAAAATCAAATCACAAGGCAATGTAATTTCACAGATTGTAACAAGCGGACCAGACGACAGCAAAAACAACATCAAAGAAGCAATGATTAAAATGATTAACAGTGCGCATAACTCAATATTTTTGCAAACGCCATATTTTGTCCCTGATGAAATTTTTATGAATTCTATAAAACAAGCAATAAAAAGCGGAGTTAAAGTTACATTAATGCTCCCAAAAATTCCAGATAAAAAATTTGTTTATATGGCATCATTATCTTTTGCAAAAGAAATCATTGAAACGGGCGGACAAGTATTTTTTTATAAAGGCTTTTTGCATAGTAAAGTTTTAATAATTGACGAAACCGCAATGTGCATTGGAACTTGTAATGCAGATTATCGTTCGTTTTCCTTAAATTTTGAAATCACCGCAATTTTATATCAAAAAGATTTGATTAAAAAACATATTGCAGACATTGAAAAAGACTTGCAAGGCAGTATGAGTGTTGATTTGGAATATTATAAAAAAAGACCGTTGTTTAGCAAGTTCGGGCAAGTTATTTTTAGATTGTTTGCACCTTTACTTTAATTATAATCCTAAAAACGAATAAAAAAGAAACAATAAACAAAAAGCAACAAAAATAATAATTTTAATTGAAAATTCGAAATAAATAAGGAGAGAAAAATGGATTGCACAAGCGAAAATTGCAGAAAAGAATTTATGGCTTTAAGAAATAATATTAGAAGACAGGTTGCAAAAGCACCAATAAATGAAAAGGAAGAAGTTACTATTGATTGTTATAACGATGTTTGCTTGAATGCCGTAAAAAATGATGTTGTTGCTCAAGACTTTCTTTCTTATATTTTTAAAAAAGGTTTTGAAAATGTAATTCCTGTGAATTATGAAAAAAGTATGCAATGGCAAATTCTTGCGGGGGCAAATGGCAATCAATTTGCGATTGATAAATTGTCAATATTTTTAAATTATGCCTTAACTGAAATTATGAACGCAGATGATTTTGGCTATATTTTGGCAAGAAATGAATTAAATGATAGTAATCTTATTTATATTGTTGGCAAACTAATTTGCGAAGCGATTATTGATGAACTTCAAATTTCACCAGAAAAACTTGTAAAAGCCGAATTAAGCCATATGGAGTTTAATTCAAAAGTTATGAGGGTTTTTGACAACTCAAGAAATTTTGCAATTCCAAAAGTATTAAAATTTTTAAGAAGTTGAATTTCTTAAAATCACTTCTTATGATATATAATTGATTTTTATTGATGTATTGCATCTTTTATTATAAAAAAAAAAGAAAAAAAGAATTTTTTAATATTTACATTGACAATAAGTGTTTATTATGATAAACTAATTGCAATAACTCCTTATCGGAGTTTTTTTAACGGGGGAAAATATGGCAAAAAAGAAAAGTCAGATAAATGAAAGAATTATGCTTGCCTGTACAGATTGTAAGGAACGCAACTACGCCACATCAAAAAATAAGAAAAACAATCCCGAAAGAATTGAACTAAATAAATTTTGCAAAAGATGCGGAAAAAGAACATTGCATAAGGAAACAAAATAAAGTTAATTTTAAGGTTAAATGGCTAGGATAAAAGAAAATTTTTAAATTAAAAATTAAGCGTAAGTTTTAAAACATTGATTAATGGGAGAAAGCAAGATGCCAAGTAAAAAAACAAAAAAGAAGTTGAAACAATTATCAAAAAGCAGTGGCTCAGTCACAACAGAAATGCAGGAAAATGAAGTTGTGATGCCATCAACTGAATCGGATTCTTTATTATCTTCACAAAATGAAAATGAAATTGTTTCAGAACTGGCAAGTGATGACCAAACTGAACAAGTGATTCAAAAAAGCGGTCAGGAAAACAAGGAAGTTAAAGAAAAACAGGAAGTAAAAAAATCATCTGAGAAAGGTGAAAAAGAAAAAAACAATAAAGGCAAAAAAGAAAAGAAACCTTCAAAATTAAAACAAAAATCAAAAGAAGTGGTTTCTGAACTTAAAAAAGTGATTTGGCCAACACCTTCACAAGTTGTCAAAAAAACTGCAACGGTTATTGCCGTAGTAATTCTTTTTTCTATTGTGCTTTTGGGAATCGACACAGTTTTGGAATTAGTTTATAATTGGTTCTTTGGCTTATTTAATTAATGATTAAAATTTAAGAAAATAATGCTTCAATAAATTTGAGCAGTAAACAGGGGGAATTAATGGAAGAAGCAAAATGGTATGTTTTGCACACCTTTTCAGGCTATGAAAATGTTGCAAAGGAAAATCTTGAAACAGTTGTTGACAAATTTAATTTACAAGACAGGATTTTTGATATTATAATTCCAATGGAAGATACAATAGAAGAAAAAAACGGTAAGAAAAAACTTGTACAACGAAAGATAATGCCTTGCTACCTTTTGGTGAAGATGATATATGGCGATGACCTTTGGCATAACATAACAAGAACAAGGGGGATTACAGGCTTTGTAGGGCCTAAAGGCAGACCGCTCGCATTAACAGAAGATGAAATTCGCAAAATGCGTCTTGAAAAAATCGCCGTAGATTTGGATTTACAAGCTAATGACAGAGTTGAAATAATAGATGGACCTTTAAATAATTTTATCGGGAATGTGGTATCAGTTAATAAGGAAACCCAAAGAGTTAAGGTTATTGTTGAAATGTTTGGGCGTGAAACTCCGGTTGACTTAGATTCAAGCCAAATCAGAAAAGTTTAAGTTTTTAAAGCACAAGTTGAGTGTACTCAATTATGCAAATAAAACGCAGTATCGTTAGAGCAGTTTAATGCTTAAAAATTGAAAATTTAAGCAGAACGAAAAGAAAATTGTTATTATCAATTATTAGTAATAATATTATCGTAATCTAATAATTGCTTAATATATAGGTAGGAAAGTTTTGAGAAATCAAAATGCGTTATTAACGCAGACCTGCCAAATCAACCACTCATTTTAAGATGTTAAAATCAAAAAATGTTTGGTTTCAAAAAGTGGAAGAGATGTTGCCACATCTCGAATATTTACCACACAAAAGGAGATAAAAATGGCAAAACCAAAAATTACTGCACAAGTAAAATTACAATTGCCCGCAGGTAGAGCAACGGCGGGTCCTCCGGTTGGTTCATCTCTTGGACCTCACGGAATTAACATAGTGGGCTTTACAAAAGAATTTAATGAAAAAACAGCATCTCAGGCAGGGCTTATTATCCCGGTAGTTATCACTATTTATCAGGATAGAAGTTTTACGTTTATAACCAAAACTCCGCCTGCACCGGTTTTAATTAAAAAGGCTTGCAATTTGGAAAAAGCATCAGGAAAGCCGAATAAAGAAAAAGTCGGCAAAATAACTGACAGCCAGATTGAAGAAATTGCCAAAATTAAAATGCCAGACTTAAATGCTGGAAGCCTTAAATCTGCAAAAAGTATGATTAAGGGAACAGCACGCAGTATGGGAATCACAGTAGAGGGAGGCGAAGAAAATGGCAGTAAGTAAAAGATTTGCGGAAGCAAAAAAAGCAGTTGACTCTTCCAAACTCTATGAAATTAAGGAAGCATTTGAACTTGCAACAAGTTTATCAAAGACAAAATTTGACGAAACACTTGAACTTCACCTTAAATTAGGCGTTGATGGCAGAAATGCTGATCAGCAAGTTCGTGGCGTGGTTGTTCTTCCGAACGGAACAGGTAAAACTGTTAGAGTTCTTGTTATTGCAAGAGGCGATAAGGCTGATGAAGCCGAAAAAGCTGGCGCTGATTTTGTTGGCGGTGAAGAAATTGTTGCCAGAATTCAAAAAGAAAACTGGTTAGATTTTGATGTTTGCATCACAACCCCAGATATGATGAGCGTTATTGGTAAAATTGCAAAAATTTTAGGACCTAAAGGCTTAATGCCAAATCCAAAATCTGGAACAATAACAACAAATGTTGCAAAAGCAATCAGCGATGTTAAAAAGGGTAAAGTTGAATATAGACTTGACAAATTTAATAACATTCACGTTTCAATTGGTAAAGTAAGTTTCGGTGTTCAAAAATTAATTGAGAATTATGAAACATTAATGAACGCAATTGTAAAAGCAAAACCTGCATCAGCAAAAGGGCAATATATTAAAAATATCAGCATTTGCACTAGCATGGGACCCGGCATTAAATTAAATGCAAGAAATTAAAGTTTGACACTTGAAAAATACAAGAAATTAACATTTTTAAAATATTAAAATATGAAAAAAGTTGAGAATGTAAATTTACTTAAAATGAGAAAAAATAAAATTTTAAGTATGTAAATAAATTTAATTTTTGCCTTTTGAGAAACAAAGAACAAAACAACTCCGCAAGCGGAGTTGTTTTGTTTTTAACAATGATGTCATATTTGCATTTATGGTTTAAAAATGAAATCAAGAGAGTTGTAAAGATATAAATTTATTAATAAGTAATAATGCAAATTTGAGATATATAATATTAAGGATTAAAAAGTGTGAGAAGATTATAAGAATAAGAAAGCACAAATTAATATTAAGTTAGTTAAAAATCCAAAAGTTGAATTAATAAATAAATTCTTGACAATTTCGTTGAAAAATGATATCATTAATTGTTATCCGCTTGGAAAAGGTTTTCAGCAAGTATGAATTAAAATCATCACCTTAACAGCGAGTTTTTTAAAAGGGAGGAAACATTAATGTACGCAATTATTAAGACCGGCGGAAAGCAATATGAAGTCCGAGTCGGAGATACGTTAAAAGTTGAAAAACTTGAAACAAATATTGGCGACAAAGTGGTTTTTGATGCTCTTTTTGTTAGCGATGGCGAAGGCAAAAT
>JAQUUD010000056.1 GCA_028694075.1 Clostridia bacterium | reverse complement strand
AAATTTGAGTGAAAGGAATAAAAAGTTCCTGTCCGCATTTAAAAACATTCCAAAAACTTTTATTATTTGGGACAACTAAGCCCGTTATTCTTGCACACTGCAAATCAAAAACCACATCGATGATATGCCCAAGCCTTTTTCCATCGACAACATTTATAACCTCTTTACATCTTAATTCTAAAAATGAGCACTCCAAAAATTTTTCTTCCCTATTTTTTATTATATGGCTGAAATTGCATAAAAGACTAAAATCAGACAAATTTTTTACAAATTTTAAATTATAAGTTATTAAAATGGCATTTTAATATAAAATTTCCACTAAATCAATTCATACACATCATAAAAGTTCTAAGCACGCGAAAATTTTCATAAAAATATTTTATGATTAAGTGCAGTTTTCTTGAAAAAAACTCAGATTTTACTTTGAATTTAGCAAAATTAAATAAGAAATATATAATAAGCGGGCTTAATAAGAATTATGACTTGAAATATTTAAAAAGAATTTCTCAACTTGGATTTATTTCCGGCGAAAAAGTTTCTGTTTTAAGAAAATCTTTTTTAAACAAAACGCTTTTGGTAAAAATCAAGGGATACACTCTTTTGCTGGGAGTTGAAATTGCCATGCTGATAAAAATTAAAGAGGATTTATGAAAAATATATTGCTTGTGGGCAATGCCAACACTGGCAAAACAACGCTTTTAAACACATTAACAAAAAGCGAGGAACACACCGGGAACTGGCACGGAGTAACTGTTGAAGAAAAATCGAAAGTTTATACCTTCAACCAAAAAAAATACTCAGTTGTTGATTTGCCCGGGATATATTCTTTAACCGCACTAAGCTTGGAAGAGCAAGTGGCGATTAATTATATTTTTTCTCATAAAGATGATTTAATTTTGAACACTTGTGATATAAACAACTTGCATAGAAATTTATATTTAACTTTGGAACTTTTGCAATATGGGGCAAAAGTTGTTTTACTTATTAACTCAATGGGCAAAAAATCAAAAATCGATGTAGCAAAAATCGAAAATGAACTTGGAATTAATGTTGAAGTTATAAATTTTAATAGCAAATCTGACATTCTGAAACTCAAAAATAAGATTGAAAAATTTTTTTTGTATACACTAAATTCACATAGAACACAACAAACTGAAAGTACTTTTAAAAAAATCTATTCAAAAACAACTTATGATTTTATTAAGGAAATTTCATTAACTTTAAAGACAAACTTGTTTGAAAGCATAAAAATAGTTGAAAAAGATGATTTTTTTATAAAAAAAATTCATAATCGAAATGATATTGACAAATTTTTAAATAAAAATAAAAAAACTGATTTCGAGTTGCTCGCTCAAGAAAGATTTGACTATATAAATAAATTTTGCAAATTTAGTAGCAAAAAAAAAGCTTATGGCGAAGAATCTTTGGATAAATTTCTGTTGAATAAATTTCTTGCAATTCCAATTTTTTGTGTGATTATGTTAACAGTTTTTTATTTGACCTTTTTTTCTGTCGGGGCTTTTTTTTCTGAGAATTTAAGTTTTTTTATTCAAGATAAACTAGGAACACTTTTTATTAATTTCTTTAAATCATTTTGTTCAATTGCTTGGATAAACGGGCTAATTGAAGAAGGTTTGATTAGCGGGGTTGGCAGTATTATTTCATTTTTGCCTCAAGTTGTTTTTTTGTTTTTCTTTTTGGCAATTATGGAAGACAGTGGTTATTTTTCCAGAATTGCATTTTGTTTTGAAGACTTGTTAAGCAAGGTTGGACTGTCGGGCAAAAGTGTTTACACACTTTTAATGGGGTTCGGTTGCAGTGCTAGTGCAGTTTTAACCGCCCGAAATATGGATAATAAAAATGCAAAAATTAAAACTGCAATTTTAACTCCTTATATGAGTTGTTCCGCAAAACTTCCCATTTATGCAGTGCTGGGCGGAGCATTTTTTGGGGCTGGGAATGTTTTTATAATTTTCTTGCTTTATCTGCTTGGCGTTTTTATATCTTTATTCGTAAGCATTATGCTTGAAAAGTTTGGGCTTCCCGCACAAAAAAGTTTGTTTATTTTAGAGTTTCCGCCTTATAGAATGCCGAACGGCATAAGACTTTGTAAAATTATTTGGCAGAATATGAAATTATTTTTAATAAGAGTCACAACTGTTTTTATATCGGTTAATATCATAATTTGGTGTTTAAGCAATTTTAGTGTTAATTTTTTGTATATTGTTGAAAGTGGCGAAAAAAGCGTGCTTCAAATTTTAGGGGAAATTTTGATGCCTCTTTTTCTTCCGCTTGGCTTTAATAATTGGGGCGCAGTTTCTGCTCTTATTGCTGGTTTTGTTGCCAAAGAACTTGTTGTTTCTTCAATAGCAATTTTTAATGGAATAAGCGTTCCAACCAGCGATATGAGTCATCAAGTTTCAAATTCAGTTTTAAATTCTGAGTCCGCTGTGCATTTCACTTCCGCTTCGGCTATTTCATATATGAGTTTTTGCCTGCTTTACTGCCCTTGCCTTGCAACTGTTGCCGTTTTAAAAAAAGAAATTGGATTAAAATGGACAGTTATTGCAACAATTATTCAATTTATAATCGCTTATTTCACGGCTTTCATTGTGTTTAATTTATATAATATGGCTGAAATTGTTGGTATTTTTAATTTGATATGTGTGATGATAACTATTTTTGTTATTTTAATTTCAATAATATCTCTTTGGTCGCATTTGAAAGATAAAAGAAAATGCAAAAAGTGCGGGCTTTGCAATTAGTTTTTTTAAATATTCAAGCAAGCGACAACTCAAATAAAATTTATGTAAATAAAATATAGAAATAAATTTTAGAATTTTTAAACTACAAAATTTAGTGAAGATTTTAATAAAATTATTCGATATTATTTAATCTTTTAGAAATAAAAATATTAATTTCTAATTAAATTAGTTATCACATATATTAATTAATAAGGAGTTAATTATTTTTTTGACCAGCAAATCACATTCTCTTTATTCTCTGCAAAAAAGAATATTGGCGTTATTGGTGCTAATATGTTTTGTTTTTTGTGTTATTTTTTTAAGATTGGGAATTGTTCAAATAATTAATGGAAATTGGCTTCAAAATTTGGCACTGGATCAATGGACACGCAGTTTACCGATTATTGCTGAACGTGGAAAAATTTATGATGTAAATGGGTCAACTCTTGCAATTTCATATAGTTCATACAGTTTATATGCCCGTGCAAGAGAAATTAAAGACAAAGCCAGCGTTGCACAGTTTTTAGCAAGCGCTTTAAATTTAAACTTTAATTCAGTTTATGAAAAAATTTGCAATAGTTTGGTTTCCGAAGTTTTGATTTCCTTACAGGTTGATGATGAAACCGCCTTTAAAATTTTTGAAAAAAATTATGACGGCATTTATTTGACTGAAAATACAATCCGTGAATACCCTTATGGCGACTTGCTTACGCAAGTGCTTGGATTTGTTACTGTTGATAACATTGGGCAAGCGGGAATTGAAAGCCGATTTAATGAAATGTTAAGCGGAGATTCGGGTTATTGCCTTGTTCAAAGTGACTTGACAGGCGTAAAACTGGAAAATATGATGGATTATTATGTTTCAGCAATGGCGGGGCAAAACTTAAATTTGACGATTGATGCCAACATTCAACTGATTGTGGAAAGAAATTTAAATTTGGCACTCACAGAGCAATCCGCAAAAAATGCATCTTGCATTATTATGGACGCCACTTCCGGCGAAATTGTTGCAATGTCTTCAAAGCCAAGTTTTGACTTAAATGATGTTCCGCGTGATGATATTTCACAGCTTATGAATATGGTTAAAAACAATATGGTTGTTGATGTTTATGAACCCGGCTCGACTTTCAAAATCATAACGCTTGCAACAGCACTTTCAACAGGTGCGGGACATTTATCAGATTATTTTTATTGCCCCGGCTATACAATTGTTAACGGCGAAAAAATCAAATGTTGGAAATCAATAGGGCACGGCTCACAAACTCTTACGGAGGGTTTTCAAAATTCATGCAATGTTGTTTTCACAACCTTGGCTCAGCGAATAGGGTTGACTGATTTTTATAAATATATTTATGCTTTCGGTTACGGCGATCAAACTGGAATTGAAATAAGTGGGGAAAGTAGTGGCATTATTATGAATCAATCATCAGTCAAAATTGTTGATTTGGCACGTATGGGCTTCGGTCAAGCAATCGCAGTTACACAACTTCAACATATTACAGCGGTTTGCGCCGCGGTGAACGGCGGAACGCTTTATCAACCATATCTTGTCAAAAGCATAACGGATAATAACGGAAATATATTACAAGAATTTTCACCTACTGCTATAAGACAAGTGATTACTCCCGAAGTATCAGAAATAGTTTGTGATTTAATGGAACTTGCAGTAAACAAAACCGGAAAGTATGTTTTTGTTCCGGGGTATAATGTTGGCGGAAAAACCGGCACAACGCAAAAATATGAAAACGGCAAGATTGCACAAGGCAAATATATCAGCAGTTTTGTTGGTATTTATCCCGCAGACAATCCAAAATATGTTGTTTTGTTATCAGTTGACGAGCCCAGCGCTGGTTCTTATTATGGAAGCATTGTTGCTTCGCCATATGCAAAAAATATTTTTTCAGAAATTTTTGACTATTTAGACATTGAACCAGACGATCCTGAACTTGCGGGACAAGAGCCGGTTGCCTTCACAATGCCAGATTTTACAAATTTGAGTTTAACAAAAGCAGTTAGTGAACTGGCAAAATTATATTTAGACTATGAACTTGATGGCGAAGGTTCAAAAATTATCGCTCAATTTCCAGTCACAGGTGCAACTGTCTATTCAAATGACACCGTGGTTTTAATAACAAATTAAAACAAAAACTTATTCAATATTATAAAAAATTCGTGCAATATTCATTTAGAATTATTATTAGTATAATCAAATATTAACTAAGTTCCTGCTTATTTATAATAAATGTTATATAAAAAAGCCGGTTTTTATAACCGGTTTAAACTTTTTTAAATTTTGCTTGGTAATCTGATTATTTTCAAGTATCTTAATTTTATAATTTTAGTTATGATATATATTAATTTTTATTAATTTATTAAATTTAATTTTTCAATTAGTTATAGCACTTTTTGATTAACTAGAAATCTTTTAAACATAAGCCATTGCTTCGTCTTGAAATACTGCTTGAGAATTTTTAACTGCAATAGATTCTTCCACTTTGTATAATTCACGCAAAAAATTTTGACAACTATACGGCATTACATCTCTCTTAACGAAAAAATTATTAATATTTCTAATTCTAACAGGTTTGTGATCTTCAAGGAAATCCCAATCTCGGGTTACTAAAGGAAATCCTACCAAAGTTGCTTGCGCCATTATAACAGCGTCCCATGCTGGTTTATTTTGAATATTCCTAAACACAGGGTTAAAAGTTAATTTTTTTCCCTTTCTTGTCATCACAGTTGATTCTTTACAATATGTTTCAGCCAAATTGTCTATTACAGTAAGTTGACGTCTGATTTTAGAATTTTTAATAGATACCACTTTTATAACATCTCTAAATTTTTCCAGAAATTCCATTGTCCTGAAATTATTCTTCATTGAAACTTCGGCAACTTCAAACAAAACCATAGGCAAAACTAATATTTTAATTTCTTCATTTTTAATTAAATTAAGTATTTGAAGAAGTGTTTGGTAATGTTTATAATGATTTCTTTTTAATTGTTTAGCTTCTTTATGATTATAATATACAGCGGAAAGATCTACTAAAACATTCGTATCAAAACATACTGTTCTTGACATCATTCGGCGTCCCCTCCGATTTTCAGGGTGCCAAGGCCATATTTTTGGGCAAGAATTTCTGCCTGATCATTCAATCGACAATAAAACTCTATTCTTTGTTCTTTTGTTGAATTTGCAATTTTATTATTAAATTGCTTTTTGAATTCAGAAACATAATTTAAATTTTCTGAACTGGTTGGAATTTTCAAATCTTTCATAATTTGTCCACCTATAGTAAAAATCTTTAACTATTCAAATCCATATTATTATCTTATTAATATATATTAACATTTTGTGTTCAATATGTCAACCCTTTGTCGTTTTATGTCGTATTACAACACTAATTTTTGGATAATTTGTACCAACTTTTTCAATTTAAAATTCACCACCATTGCTTTTGTTATTAATTATAACTATTTTTTTGATTGATTTATAATAATAAAATAAATTTTGATTGATTAAAATTCAGTTTTTTTAATTTAAAAATCCCTATCTTAAAATATTGCAAACCATTTGACTTGGTTACGGTATGAATTTATTTAAATTATAATTATTAATTAAATAAAAGAAGAAAATTGTTGATATTTTCTATTTAATTTGATATCATTTATATATGAAAATCACAATTCCGGAAAATTTGGTTGAACTTGCCGACAAACTAAAAAAATATGGCAACTTATATATTGTTGGCGGATATGTTAGAAATGCAATTTTGAGCTTTGCTGAAACTGATATTGATTTAACAGCAGGAATATCTCCTGAAAAAATTGTTGCAATTTTAAAAGATAGTAAATTTGAAGTTATTGAAAAATCTTACAAACTTGGCACTGTGAAAATTAAGTGTGAAAATCAGATTTGGGATTATACCGCATTCAGAAAAGATAATTATGCGCTCGGTGGTTATCACAGACCACAAAGCGTTGATTTTATTGAAGACTTGCGTCAAGATGCACAAAGACGCGATTTTACAATGAATGCCATTTATTATGATGTTTTAAAAAAGGAA